>PLZT01000349.1 GCA_003152255.1 Methylocystaceae bacterium
GTGACGCCGAGGCCGTAATAGATGGTCGCGTTGCCGCCGGTCGCGTAAAGCCTCGCCGCGCCGCGCACCAGATGGGCGGGAACGCCGGTGTATTTCTCGGTCTCCTCTGGACTGTTGCGCTCCTCGGAAACGAAGGCCGCCCAGTCCTGATATTCGTCGAGATCGCAGCGTTCGCGCACGAATTTTTCGTTGGTCAGACCTTCGGTGACGATCACATGCGCCAGCGCCGTGACGATCGCGACATTGGTTCCGGGGCGCAGGGGCAGATGAAAGGCCGCCTCGATGTGCGGCGAGCGCACCAGCTCCGTGCGGCGCGGATCGATGACGATGAGCTTGGCGCCCTCGCGCAACCGCTTCTTGATCTGCGAGCCGACCACGGGGTGGGCGTCGGTCGGATTGCAGCCGATGATCAGAACGACGTCGGCCTCCGTCACCGAGTCGAAATCCTGCGTGCCGGCCGACGTGCCGAAGGCCTGGCTCAAGGCATAGCCGGTCGGCGAATGGCAAACGCGGGCGCATGTGTCGACATTATTATTGCCGAAGCCGCCGCGGATCAGCTTCTGCACGAGATAGGTCTCCTCGATCGTGCAGCGCGAGGAGGTGATGCCGCCGACGGAAAGACGGCCATATTTGGTCTGAATTCGCTTGAATTCCGTGGCGGCGTGATTGATCGCCTCCTCCCAGCTCACCTCCCGCCAGGGGTCGGTGATCTTTTCGCGGATCATCGGGGAAAGGATGCGGTCGCGGTGCATCGCATAGCCATAGGCGAAGCGGCCCTTGATGCAGCTATGGCCGTGATTGGCCTTGCCGTCCTTCCATGGAACCATGCGCACGATCTCCTCGCCGCGCATCTCGGCCTTGAAAGTGCAGCCGACGCCGCAATAGGCGCAGGTGGTGACGGCCGAATGTTCGGGCTGGCCGATCTCGATGACCGAATTCTCGATCAGCGTCGCCGTGGGGCAGGCCTGAACGCAGGCGCCGCAGGAGACGCATTCCGACTCCATATACCCCTCGCCCATCCCCGGCGAGACGCGGCTGTCGAAGCCGCGCCCCTCGATCGTCAGCGCGAATGTGCCCTGCACCTGGGAACAGGCGCGCACGCAGCGATTGCAGACGATGCACTTCGAGGGGTCGTAGGTGAAATAAGGGTTCGACTTGTCCTTGGGCAGCCATTCGGCGTTCGGCTTGCCCTCGTTGCGGGCGAAGACGTGGTTCTTGCCGTCGTAACCATATCGCACTTCGCGCAGGCTTACCGCGCCCGCCATTTTTTGCAGCTCGCAATCACCATTGGCCGGGCAGGTCAGGCAGTCGAGCGGATGCTCGGAGATGTAAAGCTCCATGATCCCGCGCCGGATCGCATGCAGCCGCGGCGTCGAGGTTTTCACGGAAATTCCCGGCGCGACCGGCGTCGTGCAGGAGGCGGGAAGGCCGTCGCGGCCCTCGATCTCGATGAGGCACAGGCGGCACGAGCCGAAGGATTTGATGCTGTCGGTCGCGCAGAGCTTGGGATCTCGACGCCGATCTCCATCGCCGCGCGCATGATCGACGTCCCCTCCGGGAGGCTCACCTCCCTGCCGTCAATCGTCAAGGTCACCGTCTTTTCCGACATGGAGGCCGGCGTTCCGTAGTCGATTTCCTTGATGAGGCACATTGTTTCGCTCGCGTCGACAAGATTTCACGGATGCGGCGAATGCCGCTTCGACCGCAGGCGTCGCGCGCCGCCAACGCTGGCGAGCGGCGAGCGGAAGGGTTCACGCCCAACCGACAATTCCGGCAACGCCATATATATGAATTATATCGTTTGATACATCCAAGCGTAAAACCCTGTCAACACGGAGCGATGCTGAATTTTCGAGCGGCGAAAGCGCGGCGGGCGGCGCCGCAACCCATTGCCGTGCGCTGACTTTCTTTATTTGTAAAACAAATACATATATCGTTTCGCTCGATAGATAAAAGGGAAAGCCGTGCGAGTGAACATGCGCTGGCCGAAAACTCCGGGCTCTTTATAATCACGACCGACGCATGCGCGATATTGTAGCAAATATCACAACTTTGTTAGTAATATATCTAATGATGACAATCTCTCGACAGTTTTTGTTCCATATCGACCGCCCGGCGAACCTCATTTCATAAGTGTATGATTGAAATTTAGGCGAGACACCTTCCAAATACTTCTTGTCCGCGCTCGAATCCAAGCGTAATGATTTTGTTGTGTATATCGCGCACATAGCGTTGGGTTGGGGGCGTCGACCTGGATGGCCCTTTCCGTGGGCGATAATCGCCGCCGCCGAGAGCGGATCTGGCGATAAATCGTCGCCTGGGCCGGCGATCGAACCGTTCGGTCGGAGGGAACCCCATCCACGCGGCTGTCCGCGCTGGCCCGTTTGGATAACCTCCGGGCTCCGATTGTGTGCTTCACCATGAAGGAGGATGCAATGCAAATGAACACAGCCATTGACGTGGCGATTGACCGAGAAAGTCCCCCGCCGGTCGCGCGAATCGAAACGGCCGCGGAACAAGTTGTAGCGCCCGCCGCCAACCTAAATAGCGCGACGGTTCTCCTGCATGTGCGCTTTCGGCCTGATACAACAATTTTGAATATTGACGAATGTCCCGCTGAAATGACCAACGAGGAATGGTTCAAACGCCTTTGCGCGCGCGCCGGCGGCAAGTTCGCGACCCGCGCCGGCGGGCGAGGCTTCTTTCGCCTCACCCATGTCGAGTTGGAGACCTTGAAAGTGCAGCGACCCAATTAATGGGCGAGATCTCGAGCGCCGGATTGGACGGGCCGTCCAATTTCCGGCCTCGTTCGCTCGCGGTTCGGGCCATCTAGCGCTTCTCGCTCGGAGCCCATATGGCCGGAGGCCCGGCCCGACGAGTCGATTCTGTGACGAACATCGATTCGGTTTCGATGTCGAAGCGCGAGAAGCGAGCGAATTACGACCACGAGGGTCTTCGTTATCCGAATGTTCTCTTATCGCGGCCGCGTAAAGACGTTCAAAAAGAAGCGACGAGCCTGATCGAGCGCATTTGGCTGAATTCAGCCCAGCTGATCGCACAGAAGAGAGTTGTTTTTTCTTTCAGAATCGTTAAATGCTTTTGCGCGCTTCTGAACGGCCCTTCCGTTTCGTCCCTCCTCGGCAAAATGCAAGACGCCTAATTCGAGCGCGAAGCGGCTGGGTTCTCGTCGCGAGCGATTCCTCTTAGGGCGGCGCCCACGTCGCCAAAATCGCCGCCTGGACGTAAGCCCATCACAATTTCCACGCTGCCGAAGCGTCGTTTACTGTCGAGGTTCCGTGCGCCGTCCCGTCCGACCTTTCGTCATCGAATTCAAGCCCCGGTCATCCAAATCCTCAGCGCCGCGTTCGCCGAGGATCGATGAGGCCGGTAAGACAAATGCGACGCCAGCCTTCTTGGATGTCGCCGTTTTCACGGCGAACCGGAGCGGTCAAAGCAACGACTACGAAACCGCGATGAAGGCGGCCGACGCCGTTTTCGGTCGAAGCGCCGCCGTTGCGGCCGAGCCGATCGCTCCATCCAACGCGCCAACCGGCAGGGTGTTGCCGAGTCTCATCGAAAGCGTCGACGCGCTCGCGGTTCCTTCAACGGAGATTGAGGAGAAACCCCGCTGCGGTCGTGTCGCGAGAAAAGCCGAGACGGCTCCTCCCGTTCGGGTCAAGCCTCGGACGCGGCCGAAGACGCCGACTGTTCGGCCGGAAAGCGTCGCGCCACGAGATTTCGTGAAACCCGCGGCGATCGTCTTGCAGCCTAATACGCCAACCGCCGCCGAGCCCGATCGCGAGCCCAGGTCGCTCCGAAAGCGTCGTCTTCTCGACGCGGAACTAAAAGCCGGCGAGAGGTGGAAGCGACGCTTGTGCAAGGCCGCGCGGTAAGAATCGCGGACGGCCGCTCGCCTTCCCGTTGAAATCGCCGTTCCTTGCGCGAAAGCAACGAAAGCATGCCCGAACTGCCCGAAGTGGAGACTGTGCGGCGCGGCCTCGCGCCGATTTTCGAAGGCTCATCGATTTTCGAGGTCGAACTGCGCCGCGCGGATTTGCGTTTTCCGTTCCCGCCGAATTTTCAGGCGAGATTGAAGGGGCGGCGCGTCGCAACATTGCGCAGGCGCGCGAAATATCTCGTCGCCGAACTGGATGATGGCGAAGCGTTGATCATGCACCTCGGCATGAGCGGATCGTTTCGTATCGACGCGGCTCCGCTCCCCGGAGATTTTCTCTTTTCGCGTTCAAAACATCCCGCCCACGACCATGTCGTGTTTAATTTCGAGAGCGGCGCCCGCGTGACCTATAATGATCCGCGCCGTTTCGGCTTCATGCTGCTGCTCGCGGCCAAGGAGTTTTCCGCGCATCCGCTGTTCGCGAAGCTCGGCATGGAGCCGCTGGACCCCGCGATGAGCGCCGGGGCGCTGGCAAGGATACTGCAAGGCCGCGCGACGCCGCTCAAGTCCGCGCTGCTCGATCAAAAAAACATCGCCGGGCTCGGCAATATTTATGTCTGCGAAGCGCTTCACCGCGCCAGACTCTCGCCGCTGCGCATCGCCGGAAGTCTCGCCGCCTCGGGAAAGCCTTTGACGGCGCTGGAGCGCCTCTCGACCTCGATCAAGGCGGTTTTGACGGAAGCGATCGAGGCGGGAGGCTCCTCGCTGCGCGACCACCGGCAGACCGATGGTTCTCTCGGCTATTTCCAACATAATTTTCGCGTCTACGATCGCGAGAACGCGCCCTGTCCAACGCGCGGCTGCAAGGGTCTGGTCGCGCGCGTGACGCAAGCGGGCCGTTCGACATTCTACTGTCCCGCTTGTCAGAAATAGGCCGCGCGCGCCTCCGTCTCGCGCCGAAACCACCTAACGCCTCGCGACGCCCTTTTTCGGATCGAACCAGCCGAACAAAAGCAGCCCGGCCATGAAACCTCCAATATGGGCTTCCCAGGCGATGACGCCCGCGCCGCCTGGCGCTTGCGGAACCAATCCGTACAGGAAATTCACGAGCAACCAGCTCATCAAAAACACCATGGCCCGCGGATCGGAAAAAGTTTGCGCGAGCGTTTGACGGCGATGGCCTTCGCTCTCCTCGCTTGCTCGCGCGCTCACGCGTTCCCCGAGCGCCTCTCCTGGCGCGAAAGCAAAGCGCGCGATCGCCGCCATGGCGCCGGATATCGCGGCCGAGGCGCCGACCACCGGCTCCAGGTCGAACGGGTGCGTGGCGAGATGCGCCAAGGCGCCGGCGATGGCCGTCACCGCGAAGAAGCCGAGAAAACGCGTCGATCCAAGACGCCTCGCGACGGGAGCGCCGAACGCCGCCAGCATCACGCCATTGATCGCGAGATGGGTCCAGTTGGCATGTAGAAAAGCGTAGCTGAGCGGCGTCCACCAGGCGAATCGCGCCGTATTGAGAAAGGCCGCCAACTCGTCGGCGTCGACATCGGCGAGCGCATGCAACACCTGATTGGGGGCCACGAGAAAACTTAGGCGGGCGGGAATGAAGGAAAAATACACCAGCGTCCAGACGCCGACGGATCGCGGAAACAGATCGACCGCGATTTGAATGACCGTCAGTATCGCGATGAGAGCCGTGACGACGCCCGGCAGGTTAAAAATCTTCTCCCGCTTCACGTCGTCTCCTGTTCGGCGGCCTGTTCAAGGCGCTCCAGCGCCCTCGCGGCCCCCGAAGCGCGCCGAGCCCCATTGGCGCATTTCGACACAGGCGGCTGTTTCATCTCGGGCCGCGTCGACCTTTCTCAGCGCTTCGCGGCTGGCATTTCGAACCGAGGGGGAGGAACCGCCGGAGCATGCGCTCCCTCCCGCCTTCGCCATCTATTCGAATCGTCAACCGCTATCACGGAGCAACAGCTTGTGGAGCTTTTTCCAGCCTGTCCGGGATGCTCGTCGGCGAGCGGAGCGTCTCGTTCCGAGCCTCCCTGGGACAGGTGGAGAATGTCACGCGGGGGCCCTTGGCGCAACGCAACTCTTTCGAAAGGGTTAATCGCATCCGCGTGGCTCGGTTGCTGCAGTTAGCAGTCTGGCGCCCGCGATTTCGATCGCTGGCGTGCCGAAACGGCGCCATTCAGACCCAGCTAGCGAGCCGCAGGACCGATGATGAGACATTCCGTCAGCAAAGACCTTTACGCCTATTGGAATTGGTTGCGCGGCGCGCGCGCGGCTCCAGATAGAAGCGATATAGACCCCGCCGCGATCCGGCACGTGCTGGCCGACAGCTTTATTGTCGAAGTCGAGCCGGCCTGCGTCTTCCCGATCCGGCTGTGCGGCACGCGGATGAACGCGCTCTGGCTGTCCGATCAGAAGGGCAAATCCTTCCTCGATCTCTGGCGCGCGGAAGATCGCCGCAATGTCGCGGCCGCGTTGCTGACGGTCGTCGACGGAGCAACGCCGGTGGTCGCCGGCGCTCTCGCATGCCCGCCGATCGTCAACGACGGCCGAAGCGGAGCGAACATCGCGGAATTCGATCGTGATTTGAACTTGGAATTGCTGCTGCTGCCGCTGCGCCATTTCGGCAAGACGCACTCTCGTCTGCTGGGCTCGCTATCCTCTTCCAATCAGACTTCCTGGTTTGGTCGCGCGGTCGCGGCGCCGCTTTGTCTCAAATCGCTACGGATAATCCGCGCTCAAGAGCAAAAACCGACCGCCCAATCTTCGTCGGTCGGACGCTTGCCGCGAGGAGCTGCGAGACCCGCGCCGCGCCTAATTGTACACGAGGGAGGTAGGTCAAATATGTAGACATTGCTTAATTTTGAATGTAAGGCGTTGTTAAGCCGCGCTCGCTACTATCCGTTCCTCAAGAGCGTATTCCCGCTCGACAGATGGCGGCCATGACACTCCCATTGCAAACCCTTATCGATCAGGTTGAAGGTCGTCGATTTCAGCGCGTCCCGGTCGTATTGTTTGGCAGATACATGCTGGAATCGAAGACCGAATATCCCTGTCAAACAATCCAGATGTCGCCTGGCGACATCTTGTTGTTCGCGCCGGTCAAGGCGAGCATCGGCGAAAAAGTGATTGTGTATCTCGACCAATTGGGCCGGTTCGCCGGAACGACGGCGCGCCTCGTTCCGACCGGCTTCGCGATCACGATGAATTTGCCGCCGCTCAAGCGGGACAAGCTGGCCGATCAGTTGACCTGGTTCGCCACCCGCAATGTCGTCGGCCTCCCGGAGGATCGCCGCCACGAGCGCATCACGCCCTTGATGACCCGGGCCATTTTGCGGTTGGAGGACAAGCGCGAGTTGATCGTCAGAATTTTGGACATTTCGATTTCTGGCGTGGCCGTCGCGACCGACACGATACCGCCGCTCGGCGCCCAGATCGTGCTGGGCTCCACTCCGGCCACGGTCGTCCGCCATTTCTCCGGCGGTTTCGCCGGCGAGTTCAAAATACCCTTCGCCCCGGGTTCGATAGACGAACTCACTAGACTGTAATTTTACTACATCTAAATTTCGCCGCCGGATTTTTCCTTGGCGACACGGGCGTTACATCAAGACACGCGCCAAGCCCTTTCGATCCATGACTCCCTCAAAAGCGAGCGTGATACGAACTCCGCCTGATCGCATCGCGGCGCGAAATGCCCCAAGCCCCTCACCGGACCTCTCCCCGCAAGCGGGGAGAGGAGGCGGCGGGCAATCCGCCCATTCGTATATGTCATTGTTACCTCGATAATTTATGGCGAAAGGAGCCGCGTTGACGCCCCCTCTCCCCGCAAGCGGGGAGAGGTGAGGGGCGTTGGATCTAAACGAGCCGATCAAGCGCAAAACATGTGACTCTTTAAAATACCCCGTTCGCCATCTAGTGACGGTAAAACGGGGCGATGGGCGGACGCGGCGAAGCCCGCCTCGCCGACTTCTTGCCAATCTCGGCTCGTTGACGCATGGTTGAGGGGGGCGAGCCCGGCGGGGGCCGAGCGGCGAAGACAAGCATATGCGAGGTTAAGCGAAGGCGAGCGTCATGACTTATATCATCTCGCACTTTTGGCCTTGGTTGCTCCCGATCTTCATCGCGGGAATAGCGACGGCGATCCTCACCCGCCAGGCCGAGGCGAAGGGGAAAGTCGCGCCCTGGCTGATCTGGTGCGGACTGGCCTTCGCCGCGGGCGCGCTGACGGCTCTGCTCGACGTGCTGCTTGGCCGCGCTGGCGTTTGGCTTGAGACCGCGCTCGCCTCCTTCGCGGTGTATATGCTCGGCGCGGGCGCCGGCGCCCTTTTGCGCAAGGGCGATCTCGCCGAGCACAAGGGCTGGGCGCTGGGGCTTATTCCCGCCGCGCTGCTCTGGTTCGCCGGCAATGTCTTCGGAACCCCTAATATGGAGGCGGATCTCAAGCAATCGGTCGGCGCCGCGATAAAGGACGCTCGAGAAGACGCGCGGAATTTCCAAATTGTCGGGCGCGACGTGTTGCTTTCCAACGACGGCGCGGATCGCGCGGCGCTCGCCGCGACAATCCGCAAGATCGAAGGAGTCCGCGCGGTGATCGAAACCGAAAAGACCTTTGCGGAGACGCCGGCCCTCAGGATCGCGGAGCATGCGGCGGACGCGGGCAAGGACGCCGCGGAAAAAGTCGTCGAAGCAGGAAAAAAAGCCGTCGAGACCGGCTGGGCCGACCCTGGGAAGGCGGCGCATGACGTAGCGACCAAGGCCGCCGACGCCGGCATGGAAGCGGCGACCGCCACGGAGAAAGCCGTCGAACCCGGCGCCAGGGCCGTGACCGGCCGGGCCGATTCAGGAAAAATCGCCCAAAACGCCGCGACCAAGCCCTCGGACGCCAGCAATGACGCCGAGAAAAAGCCCGTCCGCGGCGACAAGGCGGTCGTCGATCGATCGAAGACGGCGGCTTCCGCCGCTTCGGCGGCGGAAAAGGCCGCGGCGGCCAAATCGGCGCTGAAATCCTTGCCCGTCTCCGGGCCGCTCGACGCCGCCGCTTGCCAGGCGGCGCTGAACGCCACGCTCGTTCTGGATAAGATCGATTTCCGCGCTGGCGGCACGAAGATTGGCCTGGCTTCCGCCTATGCGTTGGACCGGCTGGCGGCGTTGCTACAGCGTTGCCCAGAGCAGAAAGTGGAGATTGGCGTCCGCGCCGACAATATCGGCGGGGAGGAGGGCAATCAGGCGCTGTCGCAACGTCGCGCCGACAAAGTCGTGCGGTATCTCGTCAACGAGGGCGTCGCCGCCACGCGTTTGACAGGCGTCGGCCATGGCGACAAAAAGCCGATCGCATCCAATGACGACGAGGAGGGGCGCGGGGAAAACCGCCGCATCGAGTTCACCCTGAAATAGCGCCATTTTCGCGCCGCGCCGACGCGGCGTGAACCGCTCGCCGGAATGCGCTAACCTCTGGGCGATAAAATAAGGGCATGGAGGCCCCTCCCCTCTAGCAACGCCGCGCGCGCGGCGTCGAAGGGAGACGCCGAGCCCGTTTCGAGAAAGTCCGCCGTGAGCATTATTGACCTTGCCGTTTCCCCTCCCGCCGCCCCGTCCGATCTCGATCCGCGAGCGCGCGCCTTGCGCGACGAAGTGCTGCGCCGTCTCGCCGCCACCGTCGGCAAGGACAAAGCCTCCGCGAGCCCGCGCGACTGGTTCGTCGCCGCGGCGCTGGCGACCCGCGACCGCGTCGTGCCGTCCTGGCTCGCTTCGACGAAACGCAACTATCAGGAGGATCGGCGGCGGGTTTATTATCTCTCGCTGGAATTTCTGGTCGGGCGGCTGTTGATCGACGCGCTCACCAATCTCGGTTTGACNNGGCCTCGGGCGCCTCGCCGCCTGTTTCATGGACAGCATGGCGACGCTCGATATCGCGGCGGTCGGCTATGGAATACGTTACGACCACGGCCTGTTCCGACAGACCATCAAGGACGGCTGGCAGCACGAATATCCCGAGGATTGGCTGTCTTTCGGCAATCCGTGGGAGTTCGCCCGCCCCGAAATCGTCTACGACATCGGCTTTGGCGGCCACGTCGACGGCGCGCGTCTGGCCGACGGCGCCCTGGCGCACGTCTGGCGTCCGGCGGAAACCGTCGAGGCCGTGGCCTATGACACGCCGGTGGTCGGTTGGCGCGGAAAGCACGTGAATACGCTGCGTCTATGGTCGGCGCGCGCGCCGGACCCGCTGCGGCTCGACGTGTTCAACGCCGGCGATTACGTCGGCGCGCAGGCCGATCAGATGCGCGCGGAGTCGATCTCCAAGGTGCTTTATCCCAGCGATTCCACGCCGGCGGGGCAGGAGNNAGCGGCGATATCAGAAAACTTAGCGATAAGGTCGCCATCCAGCTCAACGACACCCATCCGGCGATCGGCGTCGCCGAATTGATGCGGTTGCTGGTCGACGTGCATGGCGTCCCCTGGAAGGACGCCTGGACGATCACGCAGGCGACCTTCTCCTACACCAACCACACGCTGCTGCCCGAGGCGCTGGAGACGTGGCCGGTCGGACTGATGGAGCGGCTGCTGCCGCGCCATGTGCAGATTATCTATCTGATCAACGCGCTGCATCTCGACGCATTGCGCGAAAAAGGCGTCTCCGATAGCGGGACGCTGGCCAATGTCTCGCTGATCGACGAGCACAACGGCCGCCAGGTGCGCATGGGGAATCTGGCCTTTCTCGGCTCCCACAAGGTGAATGGCGTCTCGGCGCTGCACAGCGAACTCATCAAGGAGACCGTGTTCCACGATTTCCACAAGCTCTATCCGGACCGCATCGTCAACAAGACCAATGGCGTCACGTTCCGCCGCTGGCTGCTCGAAGCCAACCCGTCGCTCTCGAACCTCATCGCGCAGACGATCGGGCCGCGGGTTTTCGACGATCCCACCCATCTCGCCGAACTCGAGAGTTTCGCCGACGACCCCGGATTTCAGCAGCGCTTCGCCGCCGCCAAGCACGCCAATAAGGAGCGTCTGGCGAAACTGATCTTCGACCGCGTGGATGTGAGGGTGGACGCGAGCGCGCTGTTCGACGTGCAGATCAAGCGCATCCATGAATACAAACGCCAACTGCTCAATATTCTGCACACGATCGCGCTCTATCGCGACATCAAGGCGCAGCCGAACCGCGAGTTCGTCCCCCGCGTGAAAATTTTCGCGGGAAAGGCGGCGGCGAGCTATCATCAAGCCAAGCTGATCATCAAGCTGGCCAACGACGTGGCGAAGATCGTCAACGCCGACGAGGATACGCGCGGCCTGCTGAAAGTGGTGTTTTTGCCAAATTACAACGTCAGCCTGGCCGAGGTGATCATTCCGGCCGCGGATCTCTCCGAGCAGATCTCGACCGCCGGCATGGAGGC
>PLZT01000747.1 GCA_003152255.1 Methylocystaceae bacterium
GCCGGCTTGCGTCGGAATTCGCACAAGGTGGATAGCTGGTGCAGCCGTCGGTGACCAGCAGGGCGTCCTTGCCAAGAACAGGCCGAAGAACGGCTTCAATCGCGGCGGCGCAGACGGACGGCAACACAGCGCTGACGGTGGAACCAGATCGGTCGACGGCCACCAGGACGGGAACCAGTTCGTCGGACAGCCCTCGCTTGGACGCCTTGCCGCCCCGCTTGCGGGGTTTGCGATCGAGATTCCGCTCGCCCTTGCGGCTGGCCAGCACAAAGGTCTCATCGGCCTCGACGATGCCGCGTAGTTTGACCACTCCGCCGCTCACCGCCCGCAGAAAGCGATGCCGCCACCGAAAGGCCGTGCTGCCGGCAACGCCGCAGCGCTCGGCCGAGGCCGCCACCGTCTCACCCTTGCTCATTGAGGCGCCGAATTCGGACCAGAGTTCCTTATGCCGCAGTCGCGCCAGCGGCGTTCCGGTCAGGCAGTTGAAGGTCTTGCCGCAGCCCCGGCAGAAATATCGCCGCAATCCATTGGCTTGGCCTCGAATTACCGCCCCTTCCGCCGCGCAGTGAGGGCAGCGCCGTTCCGCGCCGATCCGTTCTTCCAGCAGGCCGACTACGGCTTCCAGGGACGGTTGCCCCGACAGCGCCCGACCGGCTTCCGCACGCTGCTCCGCCGATAGCTCGTCGATTTCCGAGAGCCACGCCATGTATTCTTGCCGGTCCATCTTCGCCTCCCGCGTGCAGGCCGCCAGCCTACCAGACGGGGCTATGCACAGCTAATGCGAATTGAGCCATAAAGAAAGTCTGGCGGCATAATCGCTCAGCCTTGGGGGACGCTAAACGAGGGCAAGGTCACTTTGTATGCGTCGCGCTGGGTTTTAATCGGGGTGGTTTCGCGCTGTTTTTTCATGCGCGAAATCGTGACCGATTTTCACCCGTTTTGAAATCCCAAAACACCCTTGAAAATCAGCGCCTAAAACTACATCACACCCCTCATTTTACCCACTAAAAATCCAGAAGACCCAGAATTTTAAACCATTTCTGTGGGGACGGCTCGAGGCGATAGGCCGGCGTTTCGAGAGACCACAGGCTCTTGTAGTCGGCGTCGTTCATGCCGAAACTGAACCGCAGAGTCTTGTTGTTGGCGCGGGCTTCTTCTTCAAGAAGCTCGATATCGTGGAAAAGCAGTATGCTTCCCGGCGTATGGTCGCGAAACTCTGGATCGACTCCTCGATTGACGCCACTCGCCAACAGGTAATGCGGCGTTTCGCTGACGTAAATGAGCTCAATGGCCACAGGGCGCTCCCGGAGCAGCAGCACGTCCCCGCGGAGCATATCCTGAAGCTCCAGCAACACTGACGGCAGGAGGTTCTCTCCCAAAGGGGAAAAGCTCCAGCGCTTTTCGAATAGCCGCATATAGATCTCCGCCACCTCCCGTGCCGAAAATTCATGGATCGGAACAAACTTGCCGCCGATCTCTTCAAAACGGCGCGTTTCGCGGCGTCGTCGGACCTGAGTTTTCCCAGATAGTCGCCGATCTCCGCTGCGAATTCCCTTTGCGAGCGTCATGGCGAAGTCCGCCTCGCGCGTGACGTTGCTGATGTTTCCCGCGTGCAGGCTCGAGATCATGTTCGCCCTGAATGGCGCATTGGTCCGCACGTCATCGGCGATGGGCAGCACAATTTCTGAATCGCCCACGTCGATTAAATCCCGCGCGCCATAGAATTCCAGGGCAAGCTTGGTGGCGACAATATGCTCGCCCCAAAGCGGAACTGCGCCGACGAGTTCACCCTTCCGAATCAGCCCCGCATAGCGCACTGGACGCTGAGCGAGAGAGGCGACCAAGGCGACAACGCGGGGATGGAGGGCGAACGAACCACCAAAGCGTTCAAACGCAGCCTCATAGTCCTCCGCAGAGATCGCCTTCCAAGCATTACGAACGAGCATCGGATTTGACCCAAATATTGAAGCAGAGGAACCGATGGGTGGCGATCAGGCGCAGCGGGCGATCCCGTCCCCGCCATCGATCGCCTCTGTGTTAACAATCGCTTGGATGATTTCAAGGCCTTTACGCGTGAGTGGGACGAAAAAGGGACATAAGCCGCTCAGTTACCCTGTCGCGTTTCCAGACACCGATAGATTGTTGCGGGATGGGGTGGAAGGCCCATCCGTGCGAAAACGTACGTTAGCGTATTGCACGCAATGTGAAGGATCGGACTCTGCGTCCCAGCTCTTCGTCGGCATCAGCCCCCATGCGTGTATTTCACGCAATGTCATCCCCCGCGTTAGACCCCGTGTTTGTTGCGTGCAATACGCCACTCTAAATCGCTACACTGCGTCCAATATGGATTGCATTCCATGATTGCACGCAAAAAACGGGCAGATCATGCCGACCCCGGACCAAAACCACGGGATTCACGCGTCGCGGCAGCCAAAACAGCGGTCAGAGACCTTCCTTAGCGTACGTTCTCGCACGGATGGGCCTTCCGCCCCGAATAGATCGGGCTGCATGTCGAGCCGATAAAAGCGGCGCATGTTGCGCGCTGCGTCGATGCGGCGAAGTTCAAGGGCGGGGGCGGTCATGGCGCGGATTCTAGGTCGCGCGCTCTTGCCTTGCACGCAAATTCCCGGTCTTATGAAGCAACCGCCACCATCGCTTGACAGGCATCGCGATCTCGCCGAGAGTGTTCGTGTTATGTTCTCATTGGCGAGGCTCTCATGTCCCAGCATTTCCTCATGTCGGCGGCGGCGCGGTCGCTCAGCATCGGCAA
>PLZT01000334.1 GCA_003152255.1 Methylocystaceae bacterium
CCGTCGACCACGGGCTGCAAGATCGTCTTGAGCAAATCGCCGCGAAAGTCATCTTTCTCAAGTGCGTCTTGCCGGAAGACGCCTTGGGCGACCAAGCACTCTTCGGCTTCGGCCTAATCCTTGGCGACATTGCCCGCGACATTAGCGCCGCTGGCGAACTCCCCGGAAAGCCGGGATTGACCATGGCGCCGGAAACGCTTCACGACCTATTGCGGGAATTGGAGGAGGTTCACGCGCTGCAAATCCCCGACGATGACCACGACGACGAAGAAACCCGCTACAACCGGAACTGGTCATTGCGCGAGAAGATCGATGCAATCCCCGCGCGGACGATCGATGAACTCAAAGTGAAAGCGCGCGCGGCACAGATAGCGTTAGAGCGTGACGTTGACCACTCTAACGACGGGCTTGGTTCATTCGCCAATCTGGCGCAATCGATCTGTCGCGACGTTGACGCGATCGCCAGCGCGGCCAGCACGAAGGCGGGGCATCACCATGGCGACGCGCAAGAGCACCCCGCGATGGCTTCCACCCAGGACAGGGCGGAAGAAACATCAATGACACGAAGAAAACACTCTGACCTTGAAGGTAAAATCGAAGACTTGCGCAACATGTCGATTGTGCTCGAAACCGTCATGGACGACCTGTGGAAACAAGAGGACGACACCAAAAAAAACGACTTATACAAATCCTTCGTATTCACCAATGACCAGTTCTCATCGACGCAGTTTGCCGTCTCGAATATCGGCAACATGGCGCGGGAACTGTCGAAGTATTTCTACGCTATTGATGAGAGTGAGTGATCGCCATGACGACCATGACCTCGCGCCCAAGCGTGCCGTATCTGTTCATCCGCATGTCGCGCATTCGCCTCGCGCGGATTGTCATGAAGCTGGCGGGCGGCTTGATGACCGTCGCCGAGCGCCTGTTGCCGGCGGATTTGCGGAGATGACCTCGCTCGGGCCGCCTTGATCGCCGCGCCGTCATGACCGAGGCGCATCGCCAGTTCCGGCTCATGCGGCGCTATGGCTGGAGCTTTGGCCGCTGCTTGTCGTTCGCGTGGGCCAAGGCGCGGGAGCAACGGGTGCGGCTCTCTCATGGCGCCGGCGTGGCGATCGCGGCTTAAGGGAGCCCCCGCGCGCGCGACCGAAACACTTGCCCCCGCGATTCGCCGCGCCTATTCTTTAATCAAGCGAACGGTTGCACAACCAGACGCCACGAAGCGGCCCGACCTCGGATGAACAGGCGGGCCGTTTTAGCTGGCTGATCTCCTAGGAGCGAACTGTTTCACTTCGGGGGCTATCCTGGGCCAGTTCGCCGGATTGATGGCGTGACGCATTTTCTCGGCGCACGCGGGGCATAGGTCCGCCGAGTTCTCGAATATCACGAAGCCATTCTCTTGCATGACGACATGATGGGCGACCCAACCGTCCAACGTCACGTCCGTTTGCCCGCCTGTGGGCAGTGTGACATATTCGGTTAAGTCACAACCTTCGCAAGTGAATTCCAGCCGCCTCATCGTTACGCCTCCATTACCCCGAGCCATGAGACTATTCGCAATGGCCTGCCGCGCGCCAGTGGGTTCAGGGACAGAACCGTGAAAAATGCCCCCTTGCGTGAGGATTACCGTTTCAAAGGCCGCGAGCGTCGCCCACGGACAAACGGGATTGCGGCACGCCAACCAAGCGTCGCGCGACGCCTTGGGCTTGCAGATCGGCGATTATGGGAGGGGGCCGATGCTCATGAGGGAATCGTAACCCTCCGACCTCGAATCGATCGCTGGACGCTTCCCGAGATTTCCGGCGAATTTAGACGGTTACTCGGCGTCACCGCCGGATTTTGCTTCCGGTGCCGCTTGAACCCACCGTGAACCCAAATTTGCGGTCGGAGAAAACCCCTAGTCAAACCATGCTCACAACATATTGAATTTCTTTGGAAAAATGGTCGGAGTGGCGGGATTCGAACCCACGACCCCTTGTCCCCCAGACAAGTGCGCTAACCGGGCTGCGCTACACTCCGACTTGCCGCCCTTATAGTGGGCCGCGCGCGCGGTGGCAACGGCGGCGACGCGTTTTCATTTCGATGTGAGCAACAGCAGGCGGCGGCACTCGGTGAGATCGGCCAGCGCGAGCCGCAAGCGGCGCGCGTCTTCCTCGTCGAGACCCGAGGCTTCGCGCAAGGGCCCCGCGACGGTGGGTAGCTGCATCGGCGGCGACGTGTCGGGACGAACGACGAGCGGAGCGAGCGCCTCGGCCTCCGGCACGAACGCCCGCACTTGCGCGGGCGGCGGCAAATCCGGCTCCACGCGGCGCGAGGCGGCCGCGGATTCGTCCAGCGCTTCGTCTTGCGCGTCCTCTTGCCGCGCCTCTTCATCTGGCGCCGCGGCGAAACCGGGCTGAAACCGGCCCGCGCGCAGGCTTTCGACGACGGCGCGCGCGCCCTGCTCCTTGAGAATGCGCTGCACGCCCTTGATGGTGTAGCCCTGCCCATAGAGCAGATGACGCAAAGCCATCACCAGTTCCACGTCGCGCGGCCGATAATAGCGCCGCCCGCCCGCGCGCTTCACGGGTTCGAGCTCCTTGAAGCGGGTTTCCCAGAAACGCAGCACGTGCGGCGGCAGGTCGAGACTCTCCGCGACCTCTCCAATCGTGCGAAAAGCCTGTTCGCTTTTGCCAGTCACGTCCATCGTTCCAGTGATCCTCGCGGCGGCGGCCGCCCGCAAATCATGTCTTATACGCCGACGACGCCGCATTTTAAGCCAAAAGCGCCTTTTGGGCGCGTCTTCGCCGGGGCGGGGCTGTGGACAAGCCGCGCCCTCGCCCCTAAACATTCGCTCTCGAAATTTTTTACCGCCGAGCACGCGCCATGGACGACTGGTTCCATTTTCCAACGAAGACGCCCGCGGTCGAGCACTGGTCGACGCCGCAAAACGCGGTCGGGCCGCGCAACTGGCTTTATCTCGTGGCCGCGCTGGTGTTCGCGATGGTGATCGTCGGCGGGGCCACGCGGCTCACCGAATCGGGCCTGTCGATCACCCAGTGGAAGCCCGTGACGGGCGTGATCCCGCCGCTGTCCGCGGCCGAATGGGGCGCGGCCTTCGAGGAATATAAGAAGATTCCGCAATTTACGGAATTATTCCCGGATATGGACCTTGAAGGGTTCAAGGTCATTTACGCTTGGGAATGGGCACATCGGCTGCTCGGGCGGCTGGTCGGCGTGGTGTTCGCCGGCGGGTTCGCCTGGTTCTGGATCAAGGACCGCCTCCCCGACGGCTTGAAGCCCAAGCTGTTTGGCATTCTGGCGCTTGGCGCGCTGCAGGGCTTCGTCGGCTGGTGGATGGTTTCATCGGGTCTCGTCGGCCGCGTCGAGGTGGCGCAGGAGCGGCTCGCCATCCATCTTTTGTTGGCGGCGTTCATAATGTCGGCCTGTCTTTGGGTCGCGGGAGGACTTGGGCCGCAAGCCCCGTCGCGGATTCTCTTCAACGGTCCGCGGCTGCGTTTCGTCTCGAAGCTGACTCTGGCCCTGGTGTTCGTTCAGCTCGGTCTCGGCGCCCTGGTCGCGGGGCTTCGCGCCGGACTCATCGACAACACCTGGCCCTTGATGGAAGGCGGATTTTCTCCGTCCGCGGAAACGCTTTGGCGATTGACGCCCTGGTGGAGCAATATCGTCGATAATCCAATCACCGCGCAGTTTTTGCATCGCCTGACGGCCTATGTGCTGTTGGCGCTGACGTTGATGCACATGCTCGACGCGGTGACGAACGCGACGGGCAAGATCGCGCGCGGCTCGGTGATTTTGTTCGCTCATGTCATCTTGCAGGTGGCTCTCGGCGTCGCGACGCTGGTGATGATCGGCGGCGACTGGATGGGAACGCCGCATATATTGCTGGCGCTGGGGCACCAGGCGGTCGGGATGGGCGTGCTGGCGGTGGCGACCTTGCAGGCGCGCAGGTTGAGCGACGCGTAAAACGAAACGGCTGCTAGCCTGGGACCGCTTCAAACGCGGTTTTGCGCACTGTCGTCTATGATTTGCGCCAGCAAGGTCTCCTGACCTTGGAGAAGGACAAGCGGCTGGTCGCCGCATTAGCCGCGCCCCCACGCACGCGCGATTGGACTCCGGGCCTTGGCCTGCGCCGTGGATTGGCTGTTTAGAGTCGCAATTCTCGCGCGCGAATAGGCAGCCGCCGCGCCTTCAAGCGCGGCGGAAAGCTCCCGACAAATCGGCGACACGGCGCTCGGCGACGACGTCGATCATGCGTTCGGCGGCGTGGTCGCGGGACTCCTGGCTTTGCGCCTTGGCGAGTTCCTCGCTCGCCTCCTTCAGCCGCTCCTGCGCATCCTCTAGCTTCTCGCGGAGGTCGTTGAGCGAAAGATTCAGATTGTCGCGCCGCGCTCGCGCCGCCCGAGCGTATGTCGGATAGGCGAAATGCGACGGATCGGTGTTGTTCGCGCGTCGCTCCTCCGTCCCGATTTCACGATCGAGGTCGTTGGTCATGCGCGTGAATTCGGCGATCATCGTCTGCAGTTGCGCGATCCGCCGTCGTTTGTCGTCCACCTGAAATTGCTTCAGGCGCACCAATGTATCACGCGACTTCATTACTCGATACTCCGATACGCACGGCGACTGGCGCCGCATCCATGATTGGATAAGGAATTCGCGAGACGGAGTTACTATGAGCGAAGGAGGTTTCCTGTTGGTTACCCGCGAGGGAAAAATTTGGGAGGCTCCGTGGGCGCGCATTATTGGCGCGGGCGAGCGTCATTGCTCTTCCCGCGGCGACGGACCGCGCGTCCTTTATAAATATATAGTGTAAATATTTGGTAACCACGTTCGCGCTTAACAGCCTATCGACCGCGTGGGCGCGATCAATTTCGTGGGAAGGCGCGCGCTCCGGGCGACTGTTACGGGCTCTCCCGCCCGGATCCCTCCACTACGGCGCCGCCGATGCGCCGATAGACGAAGGCTGGCGCAGGCGCATGCGCCTCGACCTCGGCCAGCGCGGCGAAGCGTTCGTGCTCCGGCGACAAATGACAAGCGGGATCGGTCGCGGCGGGGTCGCCGGTCACGGCCATGGCCTGACAACGGCAGCCGCCAAGATCGATCTCGCGCCGATCGCAGGAGCGACAGGGCTCCTTCATCCAGTCCGTGCCGCGAAAGGCGTTGAAGGCGGAACCGTTGCGCCAGATATCGCCGAGATCGCGCGTTCGCACATTATCGAACACGAGCCCCGGCAAAGTCTGAGCGGCATGACAGGGCAACGCGTTGCCGGACGGCGTCACGGCGATGATCGAGCGTCCCCAGCCGCCGGTGCAGGTCTTGGGCCGCGTGGCGTAATGGTCATGGATCACGAAATCGAAATTCAGCACGCCTTTCAGCCGGACCTTCGCCGCTTCGACGACGGAAGCGCTTTCGAGAAATTTCTCCCGTGTCGGAATCAGCGCGGCGCGGTTCTTCTCGGCCCAGGCGTAATATTGGATATGCGCGACTTCCAGCCGCTGCGCCCCGACTTCGACCGCGAAGTCGATGATTTCAGGCAGATGGTCGATGTTCTGGCGGTGGATCGGCGCATTGATGGTGAGGCCGAGCCCCAGCTCCCGCGTCCACAACGCCACGTCGCGCTTCTTGGCGACGCCCCCTTCATAGGCCGAAACGCGGTCGGCGGTGGCGGGGTCGACATCCTGAATCGACACCTGCACATGGTCGAGACCAATTTTCGCGAGCGTTTCCAGCCGCTCGCGCGTCAGCATCACGGCGGAAGTGACGAGATTGGTGTAGAGCCCGGCGTCGACGGCGTGTTGCAAGATTTCTTCGAGATCGCGGCGCAACGTCGGCTCGCCGCCGGAAAGATGCAGCTGCAAGGCGCCGATCGCCGCCGCGCTTCGAAAAGTCTCGCCCCATTCGGCGGCGGAAAGTTCGACATTGGCGCGCTCAAGCTCGAGCGGATTGGAGCAATAGGGGCATTGCAGCGGACAGCGATGGGTCAGCTCCGCGAGCAACCCCGCCGGCCCGCCGGCGAAAGGCCCATAGGCGCGGGCCTTCGAGGACAAGGGCGGCGGCGCGAAAGCGTCTGGACCGTCGCGCAACAGGCATTTGTCGGCGAGCCCTTGCAGCAGCGTCGTCACGTCGCGCGACACCACCTCCAGCGGCGCGCTGAATTGCGCCGCCAGTCGCGCGGCGATGGCGGCGACGGTCGTATCACCGTCGATCAGGCGCAGAACGGCGAGCGAAATCGCATCAATCTCATAGGCGCGCTCAGGCGCCAGAATGACGAAGCGCTCGCGCGCGCTGTCTTCGTGCAGGCGCGAAAAACGCGTGAACGCGGGTTTCGAATAGGTGTCGATGGTGAATCGCGCCCTGCCCTGCGTCGTCATGCTCACGTAATCGCCTGTCCCGGCTGATAGGCGCCGGGCGGGATCACGCCGGGCGTCACATAGGCGTGATGTAATGCGTCGAGCTGCGCCCACAAGACGCCGCACTTAAATCGCACGGCTTCGACACAGGCTTCCTGCTCGGCGCGGGTCAGCGCGTTTTTCTTTATATACTCCAGCGCGAAGTCGGCGTCGCGCGGCGCCTGGCTGAGGCGGCGCTTGAAATATGCCATCACGCTATCGTCGATGAAGTCGTAATTTTCCAGCATTCCGGCGATGCGCTCCCTATGGATCGCCGGCGCGAATAATTCGGTCAGCGACGACGCCACGGCAACGACCAGCGGCTGCTCGACGACATAGCGAACATAGGCCTCGACCGCGAATTTGGTCGCCGGCAGCGCCCCGCGCCGCGAAATCACGTAATCGCGCGGCAGCCCCAGACCGTCGGTCAGCACCAGCCAACGCTCTATGCCGCCCGCTTCATCGCCCAGTCCGTCGTGATCGTGGACGCGGTGAATCCACTCACGGCGCAATTCGCGGTCATGCGCGCGGCTCATGAAGGCCGCATCCTTGCGCGGCACCGCCTCTTGATAGCAATAGCGGTTGAGCGCCCAGGCGCGCACTTGCTCCTTGTTGAGCTTGCCGCCGTGCAGCAGTTTATGAAACGGATGCTTGTCGTGGTACTGCTCGGCGCCGACCGCGCGGATCGCGGCTTCGAACGCCTCTGGCGACAGCCTCGGCGCGTCGAGATAGGCGTGCGATTCCAAAACGTCGTTCATAGCGCGATCTCCATCCCGTCTTCGCCGATTTCCCAACTCGCGGCCTCCGCTTCCGCGCGCTCTGGCGAGAAAGCGTTCAGCACCGGATTCGAATTGTTGATGTGCACGAAAATTTTGCGCGCGACATTGAGCTTCGAGAAGGCCTCGATCGAACCGTCCGCGCCGCTCATATTGATGTGGCCCATGCGTGTCCCGGTCTTGCCGAGTAGGCCCTGGTCGATCATCTCGTTTTCGTGCCAGAGCGTGCCGTCGAACATCACCAGTTCGGCGCCCGCGAGCCGCGCGGCCAGCCCCGCGTCGACGCCGGCGCAGCCGGGGATGTAAAAGAAGGATTTGCCGCTGGCCGTTTCGGTTATCTTGAGGCCGAGCGTGTCGCCCTCGGCGCTGCCGTAATTAGCTGCGAAAGCGTCTTCCAGCCAAAGCGCGATCTTGCCGGCGACGGGAAAAGCCTCGACGCTAAGGCCGAGATCGACGCCGGCGCCGTGAATCGCCAACGGAGCCCCGAGCGGCAATTCCTCGCGCGCGACATAGGCGGGGGCGAGGACGTTGAAGATTTTATTGGCGGCCAAGACGTCGAGCACGCGGCGCGCGCCATAGACCGTAAACGGCTGCGCCTCGCGCAGGTTGAGCAGCCCGGCGACATGATCGACATCGCCATTGGTGACCACGACCGCCTTGATCGGACTGGCCCGCACGCTGTCCTCTTGCCGCGGCGCGAGCGCCGGGCTCGCGGCGATTTGCTGGCGCAGATCGGGCGAGGCGTTGAGCAAAGCCCAGTCGCCCCCATTGGCGCTCACCGCCAGCGAGGATTGCGTGCGTGCGCTAAAGCCGGGCGCGCCAGCGCGCACGGCGCGGCAGTTGGCGCAATTGCAGTTCCATTGCGGGAAGCCGCCGCCGGCCCCGGAGCCCAAAATTCTGATCCGCATCTTTTGCGCGTCCTCGGCGCGGGCTTATTCGCCGACGCGCCGGGTCCCCCCTGTTTTTGTTGTTCTTGGTCCACTATGTCGGCGCCCGCCGCGCCTTGCAACTGTGGCGAAATCACGCGGGTGGGGCGACCTTGGATTCCTCCTGCCGCGCCAAGGCGTTATAGCGGCGCAAGCCAAAGGGAATCAGCGCCAAATAGGCGAGACTGAGAGCGATCAATATCTCCATGGGATAGATCGCGAGCAGGAGCAGAAGCACCCCTCCGCCAAACAGCAGCGGAATGACGAGGTCGCGCGGCACGCGGCCGACACGCTTGCCTGAAAAATGCGGAATGCGGCTCGCCATTAGAAAGGCGATCATCAGCACATAGAGAATATAGAACGGCGCGAAGGCGCGAGACGCCGGCAATTCCAGCACCGATAGGTGCAGATAGAGCGGCAGCAGCACCGTCACCGCGCCCGCTGGCGACGGCATGCCGACAAAAAAATCGCCATGCCAGGCGGGGCGCGCCGGGTCTTCCGACATCACGTTGAAGCGCGCCAGCCGCAGCGCGCAGGCGATGGCGAAGGCCAGCGCGGCGAACCAGCCAAAATTCTTGATTTCGTGCAGCGACCAGAAATACAGCAGCAGGGCCGGCGCGACCCCGAAATCGACGAAATCGGCGAGCGAATCGAGCTCGGCGCCAAAGCGCGACGTGCCCTTCAGCGCACGCGCCAGCCGCCCGTCGAGGCCGTCCAGCACCGCCGCCGCCATCACGGCGAGCACCGCGGTTTCGAATTTGCCCTCGACCGCATAGCGAATGGCTGTGAGGCCCATCGACAGGGCGAGCAGCGTGACGAGATTGGGCAACACCACGCGGATCGGAATTCTGCGGAAGCGTAAGCGCCGGCGCTCCAGCGGACTCAAAGTCGCGTTGGAACCCTCGAAGGATTTTTCGTCGTTCATGCGGGACTCTTCATGCGGGACTCTGAGGTTAAGCCATCCGTCAACCGGACTTGAAGGACAGCGCTGGCGTATGAGCCGTGAGATCGGCGAGCACGGTTTCGCCGGCGATCGCGCGCGAGCCGATCGCCACGGTGGGCCGCGCATAGGTCGGCATATAGACATCCACGCGCGAGCCGAAGCGGATAAGCCCGAAACGGTCGCCGACACCGATGCTTTCGCCCTCCTGGACGAAGGACACGATGCGACGGGCGACAAGACCGGCGATCTGCACGACGCCGAAGCGCCCCTGCGGCGCTTCGATGACGAGGCCGTTGCGTTCATTGTCCTCGCTGGCCTTGTCGAGGTCCGCGTTGACGAACAGGCCCGGTCTATAGGCGATCCGCGAAATGCGTCCGGTGATCGGCGCGCGGTTCACATGGCAGTCGAAGACGCTCATGAACACCGAGACGCGCTGCATCGGCTCGGCTCCAAGGCCAAGTTCCGCCGGCGGCAGAAAAAAGCCAATGGAACAGACGACGCCATCGGCCGGCGACACCACGAGGCCTTCGCGCAGCGGCGTGACGCGCGGCGGATCGCGAAAGAAATAGACGCACCAGGCGGTGGCGATAAATCCGATCCAGCCGAGCGTGCCCGAAATCCAATGCGCGAGGAACGCGACGATCGCGAAGCCCGCGATGAAAATATAGCCCTCGGGATGAATCGGAACCAGCGACTTGCGAACGGAATCAATGATCGACATAAAGCTCTCCCGTTCTAAGTCAGAACCGCTGGATTGGGACTATCGCGCCGCTGTATTGCCATCTTGCGACGCAAAAGTCACGGGGGCCGGAAAGACTGCGCCGATCCGGCCGGTCAAAGCGCCCGGCCAACTAAGCCGCCCACGGAAGCCGCCGCCATGAACGACCTGCTGTCGCATCCTTTCGTCGAAGACCTGACGGCCTGCCTGCGATTCTATTCGCGCCTGAACCTGCCGGCGCCGCCAGGCGGCGCGGTGATGGCGGACTTTGGCAAGGCTTTGCGCGCATTGCCGGTCGCCGGGGCGATAATCGGCGGCGCCGGCGGCGCGGCGCTGTTTTGCGCGCGCGCTGTCGGGCTTCCGATTCTGCCGGCGGCGATCTGCGCCGTCGCCGCGCTGGTCGCGGTTACCGGAGCGCTGCACGAGGACGGGCTCGCCGATATCGCCGACGGCTTTGGCGGCGGCGCGACGCGCGAGAAAAAATTGGAGATCATGCGCGACAGCCGGCTGGGCTCCTATGGCGCCATCGCCCTCGCCCTGGCGCTGATGCTGCGCGTGACGTCGCTCGCCGCCCTGACCGAGCACGGCCTCGGCCTCGCCATATCAGCGCTGATTTGCGCCGGGGCGGTCTCGCGGACGGCCGGGCTTTTGCCGCTGCTGCTCTCCGCGCCCGCGCGCCGCGACGGCGCCGGCGCCGCCATGCCCCGCCCTGCCGGCGAAGCGCCGCGCCTCGCGCTGATCCTCGCTGGCGCGGCGTCGGCGCCTCTTCTATTCGCGGGAGTTTCCGTGGGCCAAGTGCTTTGCGCGGATCTAGCCGCCGCGCTCGCCGCTTTCGCCGTCACGCGGCTCGCCGAGCGCCAGATCGGCGGCTATACCGGCGACGTGCTGGGCGCGGCGCAACAGGTGGCGGAGATCGCCGTGCTGCTGGCGCTGAGCGCGAGATGACCAGCCTATTCCGCCGCCGCCGTCTCCATCCGCGCCATCGCCCCTCGGACCTCGTCCACCGCCGCCAGCAAAACCTCGACGCCCACGCCGGGGCGCACGGCTTCGGCCGCCAAGCGCCGGCGGTAACTACGCGCGCCCGGCATTCCCGCGAACAGCCCGAGCATATGCCGCGTCATTGAGGACAGCCGCTCGCCTTGCGCCAGCCGCGCCTCGATATAGGGAAGAAACGCCTCCACCACCTCGAAGCAATCCTGGAGCGGCGCCGCCTCGCCAAATAGCTCCGGGTCGACGCGCAGCAGCAGCGCGGGGTCGTGATAGGCGCCCCGGCCAACCATCACGCCATCGACAAAGCCAAGCTGCTCGCGCATCGCCTCGATGGTCGCGAGGCCTCCGTTGATCGCGATGGGCGCGTTTGGAAAGGCGCGCTTCAGCTCATGCACCAGCGCGTAGTCGAGCGGCGGAACATCGCGGTTTTCCTTTGGCGATAGCCCCTTGAGCCAAGCCTTGCGGGCGTGGACGATCAAAGCGTCGGCGCCCGCGTCCAAAACCTTCTCGGCGATGTCGAACAGCGCCGCGCGCGGCTCCTGATCGTCGACGCCGATGCGGCATTTGACAGTCACCGGCACGCTCACCGCGTCCTTCATCGCGCGCACGCAATCGGCGACAAGCATGGGACGCAGCAGAAGGCAGGCGCCGAAGGCTCCGTTTTGCACACGGTCCGACGGGCAGCCGACATTGAGATTGATTTCGTCGTAGCCGAAGGTTTCAGCGATCCGCGCGCAGGCGGCGAGATCGCGCGGTTCCGAGCCGCCGAGCTGAAAGGCCAGCGGCTGCTCGAAGGCGTCGAAGCCCATCAGCCGCGCGCGGTCGCCGTGAATGACGGCGCCGGTCGTCAGCATTTCCGTGTAAAGCCGCGCGCGCCGCGTCATCAACCGGTGCAGATAGCGGCAATGCCGATCCGTCCAATCCATCATCGGCGCCACGGAAAAGCGCCAGGAGCTGTTATTCGATATCCGATCCATATTCCTTCGACCTTGCCGATTGTGGGGCGTAGCATGGCCGCCACAAGGATCAAGGGCAAATTCGGAATATCGCGGCTTGAGGCGCGCTACCCTACCCTGCGCCAACCGTCCATGCCGAGCCGCTCCTGAGGCAAAAAGCGCGCTTTGTAATCCATTTTGGGCGAACCCTCGACCCAATAACCAAGATATAAATGCTCCAGTCCAAGGTCGCGCGTCCGCTCCAAATGGTCCAAAATCATGAAAGCGCCGAGCGAGCGCGACTCGAGCCGCGGATCGAAGAACGAATAAACCATGGAAAGACCGTCCGCGAGATAATCGGACAGACAACAAGCCACCAGCCCGCCCGTGTCGCGCGCGCGATACTCCAACAGCCGCGTCTCGACATGGCTGTCCTCGATCATCATTTGATAATCGGAAAAGCCCATATCGGCCATGCCGCCGTCGCGATGGCGCGCGCAGACATAGGAGCGAAACAACTGATATTGTTCCGGCGTCGCGCGCGGCGGGCAGGCCGCGACTTCGATGTCGGCATTGCGCTTTTGCACACGCCGCAACGTCCGCGAAAGAGCGAAGTCGCAGACCTTGACCCGCACGGACACGCATCGCCGACAGCTTTCGCACGCGGGGCGGTAGGCGATCGTCTGCGAGCGTCGAAACCCCGATTGCGTCAGAGTGTCGTTCAGCCCGACCGCGCGGCGCCCGATCAAATGCGTGAAGACCTTGCGTTCCTCCCGATCGGGAAGATAGGGACAAGGCGCGGGCGCGGTGAGATAAAATTGCGGCGCGTCGCGAGATTGTTTCGTCACGCGGCTTCATTCCTCTAATTTGCGCCGCCCGCGGCGCGCTAGGCTGCCGACGTCGGACGCCGCAGCACGATCACGTCGGCGAGAATATCATGTAAGCAGCGTTTGTCGCTGGTGATGAAAGATAACAACAGCAGGGGCGGCAGCAAGGTGGTGACATAAAACAGCACCGCGTGAACGGCGGCGTTTATGAACGGCGTGCGTTCGCCCGTCATGGTGCGCATTTCGAGGTCCACTAACTTCATTCCAGGCGTCGCCATCCGCCAGCCGGAAACGGTAAGACCATTATAGAAAAACGCCACCAGCGGAAAAATCGGCGGCAGCAATATCGCCGTCATGCCAAAACTCAGGAACAACAGTCCAAAAAAAATCAACACCGAGAGCGTCGATACGAGTATAAAATCGAGGCATACGGCGACGATCCGGCGCGTGCGGACGCCGTCGAGCGCCGCCCGAGGGATGCGCGGCGGCGCGGCGAACTCTCCCGCCGGCCGTGGTGGAACGCCGTCCTGACCGCCGCTGTAACTCATGATCGCTTCCTCGCCCGCCGAATAGGG
>PLZT01000447.1 GCA_003152255.1 Methylocystaceae bacterium
CCGATGGCCGCGCCCACCGGAGCGACAGCGCCGCCGAGGACCGCGCCAGAGCCCGCGCCCTTGAACCCGCTATTAACGGTCGCGCCGACGTCAGACCAGTCCGGCGCATCATTGACGCCCTGGACCGTGCCAACCGCCGCTCCGCCCGCCATTCCCTGCCCGATCTTGCCGAGCAGCGTGGGAGCCGCGTCAGGGAGTAGCGCCGCGAGGCCCGGAACTTCACTCACGGCCGCGAGGCCCGCGACGTTGCCCGTCAAATTCCCAATCCCGCTAAGAACCGGATGGGCTTTCGCGTATTCGTCCTCAGTGTTCTGCCGCCGCGCGAGGTTGCCGGAATAATCGCCAGCCTCACCGCCGAGCCCCGTAGCGGATTCGAGCGCCGCCGCGATACGCGGCGAAGCCCCAAGCGTCGCGCCACTGGCGACCGCGCGCATATTATCAGCTAAGCGAGCGGGCCAACTATGGTCTATGTCGCCAGAAGCCGGGGCCGAGTCTGGACCGCCGCGAGGCGTCGAGCCGTCCGACCACCCGTAATGGTTGGCAAGCGCGCCGCGCACCACGTCCGGGGGCGTCCCGTCAGGGAAGGAGAAGGTCGAGCCATCCGGGCCGGAAGCTGTGACGCTCATTGAATGAGGTTCCCCTTCGCGTCAAAATTGTAATGGGCCGGGCCGGCAGGGGCCGCAGCGGGAGCGGCCGGAGCGCTTGGCGTATTGCCCCTTTGCCTCTCGAAAGCGTCGCGCCGATTGCGCGCCAGGAGCGCCATCGCGGCGGCCGGCGACTCCTTGGCGAGATTGATTTCCGAATGAAGCTGATCGAGCTTCGCGTTGTAAGAGTCGGAGCCCGTCGCCGTGTTGAGCAGCGTCGCTACGTGTTCGCGGTCCGCGTCCGTGCCAACGCCCTTCGGATTGATGGCGCGCGCGTAAGTGTTGCCAAATGTCAAATTCGCCGCCTGGAGCGCTCCTAGCTTCGGGTCGCTGGATGCGTTCTGATAGAACTGCTTGACCTGATTTATAGGCGTCCAATCGCCGCGCGGCATGGCGTCGGAGGCCTTGCGCGCGAGCTGCATCGCGCCTTCCGCCTCAAGCGCCGCTTGCGACATATTCGCGTTTGAAGTGCCAAGCGTTTTTTGCTCCTGAACCTGGCCGGCGAGGCCCGCATGGTTCGCGTTGCGCGTTTGCGCCTCGGACGCTGCGTCATCGTCGCCAAGTTGAGCCGCTAGCGTTTGCGCTCGCATGATCGCCGCAGCCCCGCCAGGAGCGCGCGAGAGCCCAGCGCGCCAGCTGTAATTGCCTTGGCGTTCGAGGTTCGCGTTGACGTAATCCGCCCGCGTAAAGGTCGGATTACCGTTTTCATCGACCGGTTGAACCGAGCCAGCAGCGGGAGGAGCCTTGTAGAGCTCTTTCCCCGAGTTATCGACGAGGACACCATTAGGGCCGAGAACATGGGATTTCGACGACTCAACGCCGTGGCTTTTCTGATATTCTGCAAAGCCCGGATGCGTCGGCGCATATTCAAAGTTTTTCTGTTCCGCCGTTTGCGTTTCCTTGTCCGCGTTCGCAATCGGCGTGAACTTGCCGGCCGAGTCATATTGCCCGAATTGCCCGGTTGTCGGGTCTTTAACAATTGGCCCCGTCGTCCCGCCCTTGAGCTTCGCCGCGAGAAGCGTGGAGGCGAGTTGCTTCGTCCCTTCGCTCGCCCACGGGTCCTGCATNNGGCGCGTCGTCGCCCTCGTCGCCTTGAGCGATCACGGGAGCGGGAGCCGCCGCGACAGCTACCGGGGGCGCTTGCGGAGCGGTCGTCATCGAGGGCGGCAGCGCGCCGACGCCAGCGCCAGCGAAGGCTTGCGGGCCGGGAGCCGGCGAAGCTGCTTGCGCCGCGACCGCGCCGCCGATTTCAGCCGGGGGAGTCCAAGCGCCAGGGGCGCGCAGGCTGGCAGCGAGCGCCGCCCGTTGCGCTGCTTGTTGCGCAGCGACAGCCGGGGCTATTTCACCAGGAGGCGACCAGCCGCCGCCCGCAGCGGCGGGAGCAGCCGTTGCAAGAGCGGGCGGCATGGTCGCGCCGAGCGCGGGAGGCGAGAAGCCGTCCGTTTGAATGGGCGGGAGCGGCGCGGGAGCGGTAGGAGCCGCAGCAACGCGCGCGGGAGGGGCGAGAGGGGCCGAAGCCACTTGCGGGCCGCCAGCGGGCGCGCCGCCGCCATAGAGCGCCGCGACGCCCTTGGGGTCGTAATGCGCGAGCACATGCGCGACGTAGTTGGGATCACCACCGCCATTATAGGAATTGAGCGCCGCCGTGAGTTGCGAAGGGTCGTTCCAGTTAATCCCAGGATTGCGCGCGGCGAGATATTTCATCCCAAATCGCGCGTTCGCGAGCGGGTCATTGACTTTCGACATATCGAACGGCGCGAGGCCGTAGCCGGGATCGGCCGCCGTTCCTTGCGTGATTTGGAACAGGCCGCCAGTCGGAGCGTTCGGGTTTAGCCGACTCTCTTGCGTCGCCATCGCGTGCGCGACCGGGAGAGGGATTCCGTTTTCATTCGCCGCCGTTTGGATGGCCGACAGAACAGCGGGCGAGCCCGGCGCGGCAGTCCCGGCCGCAGCCGGCGCCGCGCTATCGTCCGACGCGACCGCCGCGCCAGGGGCCGCAGGCGTCGCGCTGTTGTCGTTTCCGAGCGCCGCAGCCAGGAGCGCCGCTTGCGTCTTCGCCTCTTGCGCCGCGCCGGCTTGTTCGGCTTGGTCCGCCTGCCCCGAGTAATATCCGCCCAGCAGCCCTTGAGCGACGCGCGCCGCCGCCTGCCACCCCGAGCGAACGGGCGAAGCGTCGGAAGCCTCTTTCGACAGCGCGTCGGCGAGCATTTGCCGGCGCTTCACCGCGTCAGGGGAGAGCACCGTTTGCGGGTTGTTCGGGTCGAGGGATTGCGGAGCAGGAGCCGCGAGGGAGTCAAAGAGCCCCATTATGCAGCCCTCCGGCGCGCGATGACGCCGAGGCCGCCGGGCGTAACGACCTTATGGCCGCCGATCGACCGCACCGCGCCAGGTGCCTTTTTCTCAATCTCTTGCGCCATCGGCCCCACGGTTTTCGGATAGCTTTTCGGGTCGCCCTTGTAGCGATACGCATACATTTCAAGCCCGGTTTTTGAGTCCTTGCCGAGCTTGGAAATGTCGGTTTTGTCTTCGCGGTCGGACGA
>PLZT01000047.1 GCA_003152255.1 Methylocystaceae bacterium
AGAGCCGGGATGAACGGCGCGTTCAATCGGCCAAACCAAAATTCCTGGCCAATACACCAGCCGATCGTCCGATCCTTGAGCAGGGATCGAATTCGCTCGCGTTCGATCATGCGCCTTGGATTTCGCCGATCATCGCCCTACCTGCGTCCTTGAAGATCGTTCTCTTCATGGGAAAGTGTCATGGACACCAACCGCGTTCCGCGTTTCCATAACGAACCAGGCGTCGCGCGAATACGCGTGGGCGTCAAGGAATTCATGTGTATTGGCGCACTGCCGCCTTTCGATCACCCACATATTTTCATCGATGTAGGGGAACGCAACGAGGCGATCTGTCCTTATTGCGCGACGGTTTTTGTTCGTGAGGAACGCTTAGGAGCAAGTTGCGATCCGATCGAGTGTTTATACACGCTCAAGGAAGAGGAGATCGCTGGCGAGTCCGATCCCCTCATTGACTATTTGCCCGTTCCAGATACGCGCCCCGCTCCAGAGCCGTCCGTGAAAGAGAGAGAGCCATTAAGCGTGGGTCCGGCGTCCGCGCCTCCTGTTGAGCAAATTGGCATNNCAGATGCGCGCCCCGCTCCAGAGCTGCCCGTGAAAGCGAGGGCGCCATTAAGCGTCGGCGTCATCGCCTCCTTCGAAACGGAAGAGGCTTTGCGCAACGCTTTGGCGCGTTTGAGCGAGCAGCGTATCGGCGGATTACGGACATACACGCCGAAAATTCTCGATGAGCGTCATGTGCGCTCGCCTCTGCCGCTGGTTATTCTGATCGCTGGATTGTTCGGCGTCGCGCTCGGTTTCGGAATGGAGGTTTATGCGAACCTAGTAGGTTATCCGCTCGACATTGGCGGGCGGCCAAAATTTTCCTGGCCAGCTTTCGTGCCAATNNACCGGCTTGCCCCAGCTTTATGATCCGATCGACGAGCGCGAATCCATGAAGCGAAACATGCGCGACGAATGGGTGGTCGCCATACGCAACGACGATGCTCGGCAGCTCGAATGCGCTCGGACGATACTAAAACGCCTTGATCCGAAATTGATCGAGGAGATGTGGGCATGAGACGCGCGATTATCTTCATGATCGCCGCCGCGCTCGGCGCCTGCGACGATATGAGCGTTCAACCAAAGCAAAAGGTCTATTCGCCGCTCGTTGGGCCCGCGAAGACGCCGCTCGACACAGTGGAATTTCTCGAGAGCCCGGCGCCTCCGCCTAACGTGACGTTGGCGCTATTGGAGCGGGGGCAGGACCGCTATCGTATCTATTGCACTCCCTGTCATTCCGAGCTGGGAGACGGGCGCGGCATGATTGTGCAACGCGGATTCCCATCGCCGCCCTCCTATAACAGCGATCGTTTGCGTCAGGCGCCAGTCCAGCACTTCTACGACGTAATAACGAACGGCCATGGCGTTATGTATTCCTTCGCCGACCGTGTGCAACCGCCGGATCGCTGGGCGATCGCCGCCTATATCCGGGCGTTGCAGCGGAGCCAAATGGCGACCTCGTCGGATATAAAGTCACATCAATGGAGAGAGCTACAGTGAATCGCCGGCAAGGAAAACTCATCGCCTTGTGCGCTGGAGGCGTGGGCCTCGCGGGCGCCGCGGCGGCCTGGATCCTCGCTCCGGCCGCATTCCCGCATGCCTGGCTGGCGGCGGTCACGGCCTGGGTCGGATGGCCAATCGGCTGCATGGGACTGTTGCTGATCCATGCCTTGACCGGCGGATCCTGGGGATATGCGACCAGAACCCAGCTGGTCGCGGGCATGAGCACGTTACCGCTGCTTCCGCTCGCTATAATTCCGCTGATGATCGTCCTGCCCCATCTCTATTCTTGGCTGCGGCCTGATGTGGCGACGCATCTGGCGAATTCGTTCTATTTGAACCTGCCAGCCTTCATCGCGAGGATCATTTTCTATTTGATTGTCTGGTTCGGATTGGCTTGGTCGATTTTGCGCGCGCTTCGGCTCGACGAACATGAATCGGCGCTTGAGCGGATCGCCCCGGCCGGGCTCATCCTGCTGGCGATCACCGTCACCTTCGCGGCGATCGACACAACGATGTCGCTCGACCCTAACTTTTCCTCCAGCGTCTATGGGTTGATCGCCATCGTCGAAATGGGGCTGCTCGCATTGGCCGTTTCGATCTTCGGCGTCGCCGTCGGAGGTCCGTCGGACCGAAAGACGTTGCGCGATCTCGGCAGGCTGCTTCTGGCTTTGGTAATTCTCTGGGCCTATCTCGACTTCGTGCAACTGTTGATCGTTTGGCAATCCGACCTGCCGAATGAAGCGTCGTGGTACGGCGTCCGCTTGAAGGGGGGGTGGGGCCTTGCCGCGGCGCTGGTCGCTGGAATGCATTTCGCGCTGCCCTTTTTCGCTTTGTTGGCGCCCTGGGTGCGGCAATCGTCGCTCGCGATGGCCAGCGTTACGGTTCTGCTGATATTGGGAGAGATCATACGCAGCTGGTGGCTGGTGGCGCCGCAATCCTCGACAAGCTTTGGCTTTGTCGACGTATCCGCGATGTTGGGGATAATCGGAATCGCGGCGGCGCTAGCGCTGCAGG
>PLZT01000501.1 GCA_003152255.1 Methylocystaceae bacterium
TATTCGCTCTGCGGTCTGTCCCACGCCATCGTGGCGACGCGAGCCATCGGCGCCGCGCGCGGAGCAGCGTCTCGCGCGCAAAGCAATCAGGCGCAAAGCATCGCGTTGCTATCCGAAAGAATAAGCGAACTCCTGCGCTCAAGCGTGACCCTGGCGCTCCACGAGAACGACGCCATGCGGCTAGACGCCGGGGCGATGCGCCCACTGGCGGAAGTTTTTTCGCTGACACGGGATCTGCTAGCGCTCGCCAAGTCGAGCCGGCTTACCACCGCGTCCGATCGCGACGCCTTGAAGTCGATCATCGAGAAAATCGGCGCCCGCGCTCGAATATTGGGACTTCCCGGCGATCCCGACATGTTGGGCGCCCGGCCAGCCGCCGGCTCCTGGTTCGGGCAATTGTGGTCGGAGATCGTTCGTGACGAGGGCTTCGCCGCTTGCGTCCCCGACGCGCTCGACGTCGACGACGATCCGGCCGTTCTCGCCAGACTGCGGTCCGACGGCGATGCTTTCGCCGCCGTCCCGTCGCTTCCCGGCCGCGCGCCGGAGACCGGCGCCTTCGCGCGCCATTGGCGCAAGACGGACTTTTACGCCGGCGCCGCGACGGCGCGGCTAGGCGCGCGGATGATTGATCTAGCCGAATGTCTCGACCGGCTCGCGCGCGCCGCGGCGGGCGACGAAATGGGCCAGACCGAGGCGCATGGCGTCGCCCCCGCCGTGCGAGAAGGCTTCGCGGCGGTCGAAACCTCGCGCGGGCGCCTCGCTCATTGGACGCGACTATCGCGTGACGGCAAAATCGAGGATTATGCGATCGTCGCGCCGACGGAGTGGAATTTTCATCCCGCCGGCCCTTTCGTCGCCGCCGTGCTCGGCGCGCGGGTGTCCAAGGCGACGGCGGCGGCGTCGATCGCCCGGCTCGCCGGGCTGTTTGACCCCTGCGTGCTGTATCGCGTCGAAGTCGTGGAGCCGGCTCATGCATGAGATGGCCCTTACCCAGAGCCTCGTCGAACTGATCGAGGATGAAGGCCGCAAGCAAGGATTTTCGCGCGTGCGAGTCGTGCGGCTGGAGATTGGCGCGCTGGGCGGCGTCGAGCCGGAGGCGATGCGCTTTTGCTTCGACGCCGTGGCGCGCGGCGCCATTGTCGAGGGCGCCCGTCTCGATATCGACGTGATTCCTGGCGAGGGTTGGTGTCTCGATTGCGCGAAGTCCGTGCCGATGTTCGAACGTTTCGGTCCATGTCCCGAGTGCGGGCGGCATCATGTGCAGGTCGCGGCTGGTGACGACATGCGCGTGAAGGAATTGGAGGTCGAGTGATGTGCACGGTCTGCGGCTGCGGAACTTCGAGCGTCGAGGGAAAGCCCGGCGTCGAAGCGAAGGACGGTCATTCGCATGAGGGCGCTCATGACCATGCGCATGACCACGATCATGGACACCTCCACGATCACGATCACCCACACGCCCATGACCACGGGCATTCCCACGCCCACGATCACGGCCATGACGCCGCCCGCGAAAACGCCTCCGCCGTGATCGATTTTGGCGCGGGCGCGGCCGGCGTTCACGTCGCGGGCCTCTCGCAGGAGCGCATCGTCAAAATCGAACGCGACATTCTCGGAAAGAACAATGGCTACGCCGCCGAGAACCGCGCGCGTCTGGCGCGAACCGGCACTTTCGCGCTGAATTTGGTGTCGAGTCCGGGCTCCGGCAAGACCTCGCTGCTGGCGCGCGCGATCAGCGAATTGAAGGAGCGCTTCCCGATCGCTGTCATCGAGGGCGATCAGCAAACATCGAACGACGCGGAGCGCATTCGCGCCGCCGGCGCGCCGGCGATCCAGATCAACACCGGCAAGGGCTGTCATCTCGACGCCCATATGGTCGGGCATGGACTCGATCAGTTGACGCTCGAACAAAACGGACTGCTGTTCATCGAAAATGTCGGTAATCTCGTGTGTCCGGCGGCTTTCGATCTCGGCGAAGCGCATAAGGTCGTCGTTCTATCCGTGACGGAGGGCGAGGACAAGCCGCTCAAATATCCGGAAATGTTCGCGGCCTCCGATCTGCTGTTGCTGAACAAATCCGATCTTCTGCCGCATCTCGATTTCGACGTCGGCCTTTGCCTCGCTAATGCGCTCAAGATCAATCCGGATCTGCAAACGCTGATCGTTTCGGCCAAGAGCGGCGAGGGGATGCCGGCGTTCTACGCATGGCTGGAGGGCCGCGCGGCGCGCCATGCTTGCGCGGCGTCCAATCTCGTCACCGCGAAGCAGGACAGATGAACGAGCGGGCCCCCGAAGACACGACCGCATCGCCGCGCCTTCGCATGCGAGTGCGCGGCGCCGTGCAGGGCGTGGGCTTTCGGCCCTTCGTGCATGGGCTTGCGCGCGAATTCGCGCTCGACGGCTTCGTGCGCAATGACGCCGAAGGCGTGTTGCTGGAAGTCGAAGGCGCGCGCGTAAACGAGTTCGTCGACGCGCTGCGCCGCGAGCCGCCGCCGCTTGCGCGCATCGATCGCATCGAGCTGCGAAGAGTTCCGCCAAAGTCCATGCGTGGATTTTCGATCGAGCCCAGCGCGGACGGCAGAACCGCGACCCGCATCGTTCCCGACGCCGCCGTTTGCGAGAACTGTCTCGACGATCTGTTCGATCCAGACAGCCGCTTTTATCTCTATCCCTTCGTCAATTGCACGCATTGCGGGCCGCGCTACACGCTGACGCGGCGTCTGCCCTACGATCGACCGCAAACCTCGATGGCCGGCTTTCCCATGTGCGACGCCTGCGCGCGCGATTATCGCGATCCCCTGAGCCGGCGTTTTCACGCGCAGCCGATCGCCTGTCCGCGATGCGGGCCGAAACTGGATTCATCTATAGGCGACATCGTGGCTCCGCTTCGCGCCGGCGGCATAGTCGCGCTGAAAGGGATTGGCGGCTATCATCTCATCTGCGACGCGCGCAATGTGCGCGCCGTCACGGAGCTGCGTCGTCGCAAGGGGCGCGACGCCAAGCCCTTCGCCGTCATGGCGGCCAATGTCGCTTCCGCCGAGCGGATCGGCGCTTTCGGCGAGGCAGAGCGCGCGCTGTTGCAATCGATGGCGCGGCCCATTGTCGTCGTGGACAAATCGCGGGAGCTGGCGCCGTCGGTCGCGCCCGGTCTGTCGCGGATCGGCCTCGTTCTGCCCTACGCGCCGGTTCATCACTTGTTGTTCCATGCGGCGGCGGGAAGCCCCAAGGATCGCGGCTGGCGCGATGCGCCGCAAGACTTCGCGTTCGTCGCGACGAGCGCCAATCCGAGCGGCGAGCCGCTGATCACCGACGATGACGAGGCGCGGGAAAAACTCACGGGAATCGCCGATCTCGTCGTCGGCCACGATCGCGCGATCCTCGCCCGCGCCGACGATAGCGTGATGACGATGATCGCCGGCGCTCCGGCGTTCCTGCGGCGCGCGCGCGGCTTCGTGCCGGAGCCGATCGAACTTGGCGACGCTGGTCCCGACGTGCTGGCGCTCGGCGCGCATCTGAAGACGACGGTGACGGTGACGCGCGGAAGGGAAGCCTTCGTCTCCACGCATATCGGCGGGCTGATGGATCGCGCGACGATTGCGTTCCATGAGGAGACCGCCCTGCGCATGCTCGACATTCTCGACGCGCGGCCGGACATCGTGGCTTGCGATCTCCATCCCGATCTCATCACGACGCGCATGGCCGAGGCGCGCGGCTTGCCGGTGTTTCGCGCCCAGCATCATGCCGCGCATATCGCGGCGATCGCCGCCGAACACAAGATCGACGGCCCGCTGCTCGGCGCCGCGCTCGATGGCCATGGCCATGGCGACGACGGCGGCGCCTGGGGCGGCGAATTGATGCTGATCGACCATGGCTCATGGCGCCGGGTCGGGCATTTGGCGCCGCTGCCCTTGCCGGGCGGCGACCGCGCCGCGCGCGCGCCCTGGCGCATGGGCGTCGCGGTTCTAGCGCGGCTTGGACGGGAGGGTGAAGCCGCGGCGCGCTTTCCGCGAACGCCGCTGGCGGCGGATGTCGCGCGCCTCGCCGCCGCTCCGGGCGCCGCGCGAACCACGAGTCTCGGCCGCATGTTCGACGCGGCGGCGGCGATCCTTGGCGTGCGGCTGGAACAGCAATACGAGGGGCAGGCGGCTATGGAACTCGAAGCGCTGTGCAAGGCGCCGCGCGCGCTGGCGGGCGGCTTCTCGATAGAGAACGACATGCTCGATCTCGCTCCGCTGTTTCGCGTGCTGCTGGACGAAGGGCTCTGCGCGAGAGAGGGGGCCGAGCTGTTTCATGGGACGTTGATCGAAGCGCTCGCCGCCTGGATCGGCGGCGCCGCGCGGCGCTTTGGCCAAACGCGCGTCGCGCTTGGCGGGGGCTGTTTGATGAACGCGGCGCTCGCGGAGGGTGTCTCGCGGCGGCTGCGCGAACAGGGGATCGAACCCCTGCTTGCGCGAAAAATTCCATGCAACGACGGCGGCCTGTCGCTCGGACAGGCGTTTCTTGCGCGCGCGGCGAGCGCGCGAGCTTAGTGGAGGCGAAGCGATGTGTCTTGCGATACCCGCCCGCGTGATCGAGCTTTTGCCGGACGAGATGGCGCGCGTCAGTCTCGACGGCGTTGTCGTCAATGCGTCGGTGGCGCTGGTCGAGGATGTCGCCATTGGCGACTATGTCGTGCTGCATGTCGGCTATGCGCTCGCGAAAATCGATGAACACGAAGCGTTGCGCACTCTCGCGCTGTTGCGCGAAGCGGCTTTGCTCGGAGCCGACGCATGAGACATGTCGATGAATATCGCGACGGCAAACTGGCGCGCGATCTCGCGCGGCGCATCGCGGTGGAGGCCCGAGCGAATCACTCCTATCGCTTCATGGAGTTTTGCGGCGGCCACACCCATGCGATTTCGCGCTATGGCGTCGAGGATTTGCTGCCCGCCAACATACGCATGATCCATGGCCCCGGCTGTCCCGTCTGCGTGCTGCCGATGGGCCGCATCGACGACGCGATCACGCTGGCCAAGCGGCCAGAAGTCACGCTCTGCACCTATGGCGACCTGATGCGCGTTCCCGGCTCCAATGGTTCGAGCTTGCTTAAGAGCAAAGCGGCGGGCGCCGACATACGCATGGTCTATTCCACGCTCGACGCCATCGCGATCGCTTCGAACGAACCCGAGCGCCAGGTGGTTTTTTTCGCGATCGGTTTCGAGACGACGACGCCGCCAACCGCGATGGCCATTCGTCTCGCTCAAAAGAAGCGGCTGACCAATTTCACGATTTTTTGCAACCATGTGCTGACGCCCTCGGCGATCCAGAAAATTCTGGAGGCGAGCGATCCCGACGCCGTGGAAATCGACGGATTCATCGGGCCCGCGCATGTCTCGACCATCATCGGAACGACGCCCTACCAACGCTTCGCGACCGAATTTCATAAGCCCGTCGTCGTCGCCGGCTTCGAGCCGCTGGATGTCGTGCAGGCGATTTTGATGCTGGTGCGTCAGGTCAACGAGGATCGCGCCCAAATCGAGAACCAGTATATTCGCGCGGTGTCGGCGGAAGGCAATCGCAAGGCGCTGGCGGAGATCGCCGATATTTTCGAGACGCGGGAAAGCTTCGAATGGCGAGGCCTTGGAGAAATTCCCGATAGCGCGCTGCGCTTGCGCGAGCCTTATGCGCAATTCGACGCCGAACGGCGCTTTACGATCGTAACGCGGCCGGCGCGCGACAATCCCGCCTGTGAATGCGGCGCCATCCTGCGCGGCGTAAAACGCCCACGAGATTGCAGGCTATTTGGCGCGGCTTGCACGCCCGAGACGCCAATGGGCGCCTGCATGGTGTCGTCGGAAGGTTCCTGCGCCGCCTATTGGGCTTACGGCCGATTTCGCGACCGCGAGACAGGCCTTCAGCGGGTGGGCGCGCCATGAACAAATACGAACCGCTCGGCCGCAAGCTCGATCTTCGTTCCGGCCGCGTCGATCTCTCGCATGGCTCGGGCGGGCGCGCGATGGCGCGGCTCATCGCCGATGTCTTTCACAAGGCGTTCGACAATGATTTTTTGCGCGCGGGCAACGACCAGTCGGCCTTCGACATTGGCGGCGGGCGCATGGTGATGACCACCGACGGCTATGTCGTGTCGCCCTTGTTTTTTCCGGGCGGCGACATCGGGGATCTGGCCGTCAACGGCACGATCAACGACATCGCCATGGCCGGCGCGAAGCCGCTCTATATGTCCGTGAGCTTTATCATCGAGGAAGGCTTTCCGCTCGCCGATCTCGCGCGCATCGCGCAAAGCATGGGCGACGCCTCGCGCGCGGCCAATGTGCCGATCATCACCGGCGACACCAAGGTGGTCGAGCGCGGCAAGGCCGACGGCGTTTTCATCTCCACGGCTTGCGTCGGCGTCGTGCCCGCGGGGCTTTATCTTTCGGGCGACCGGGCGCGCCCCGGCGACATCATTTTGCTGTCGGGTTCCATCGGCGATCACGGCGTCGCCGTCATGTCGAAGCGGCAGAATCTTTCGTTTGAAACGCAAGTGCTGTCCGACACCGCGGCGCTGCATGATCTCGTCGCGGTCATGGTCGAGGCCGCCGGCGCGTCGATCCGGCTGATGCGCGATCCCACCCGCGGCGGCCTGGCGGCGACGCTAAACGAAATCGCGCATCAGTCTCGGGTCGGCGTTCGCATCGAGGAGGCGGCTGTTTCGGTGCGGCCGCAGGTCGCGGCGGCTTGCGAACTGCTAGGCCTCGATCCGCTGTTCGTCGCTAATGAGGGCAAGCTCGTGGCGTTCGTCGCGCCCGAGGCGGCGGAAAAACTGCTGGCGGCGATGCGCGCGCATCCGCTTGGCCAAGACAGCGCGAGGATCGGCGAGGTGATCGAGGACGATCATTACTTCGTGCAGATGACGACGGCCTTTGGCGGCGGACGTATCGTCGATTGGCTTTCCGGCGAGCAATTGCCGCGAATTTGCTAAGCGGGCGACGCGGAAGCATGAGGATTTGACGGAGGCGGCATGAATTTGATGCGCGAGGAACCACGGGAGGACGGTCTGGCGACCCCGACCGCGATTGTGCTCGTCGTCGATGACGAGAAGCGATCTCTCGAATCCCTGCGGCGCGTTTTGAGCATCGAATTCGAAGTCATTTGCGCCATCAACGCGGCCGAAGCGGAAGCGGTGCTCGTCGGCGATCTCGTGCAGGTGATCCTTTGCGATCAACGCATGCCCGGCGAGAATGGCGTCGATTTTCTCAAGCGCGTCCGCGATCAATGGCCGGAGCCGGTGCGCATCATCATTTCAGGCTATACCGACGCCGAGGATATCATCGCCGGAGTCAACGAGGCCGGGATATTCCGATATGTCACCAAGCCGTGGGACCCCGAGAAACTGCTCGCCTGCGTGCGCGAGGCGGCGCAGCTCTACCGCCTGCAAAAAGAGGGCGGCGGCGCGCCGCCGATCGAGGCTAAACCGTCAAACGCAAGGCTGCGGAGCCTCGCCAGCAATCAACGCCGCGCCGAACGGCGGCTGTTCGAGTTCTCCCGCATCGCCCATGCGCCGGACAGCCCGGTGCGCGCGGCGATCGCGCTGGGGCAGCGCGCGGCGCAATATGATATTTCCGTGCTCATCACGGGCGACTCCGGCACGGGCAAGGAATTGCTCGCGCGCGCGATTCATCATGGCTCGGCGCGCGGCGACAAATCCTTCGTCATCGAGAACTGCGGCGCGCTTCCCGACGAATTGCTGGAGAGCGAACTGTTCGGCTGCAAGAAGGGCGCCTTCACAGGCGCGTATCAGGATCGCATCGGCCTGTTCGAGGTCGCCGACGGCGGATCGATTTTTCTCGACGAAATCGGCGAGACGTCGCCGTCGTTTCAAGTAAAGCTGTTGCGCGTGCTGCAGGAGGGAGAAATCCGCCCGCTCGGCGCGCAACGCTCGCGCCGGATCAATGTGCGGGTGATCGCCGCGACCAACCGCAATATCGAAGCGGATGTGGCGGCGGGCCGCTTCCGGCGCGATCTATATTATCGACTCGCCGCCTTTCCGATTCATCTGCCCGCTCTCGCCGCGCGAGCGGGCGACATTCCGATTATCGCGGCGCGTATTCTCCTCAACGTCAACCAGATGTTCAATCGCCGCATTCCCGGCTTCGATCCGGAGACCTTGCGCTTGATGCAGCGCTATCCCTGGCCCGGAAATATTCGCGAACTGCACAATGAAATTCAGCGCATGGCGGTGCTCTGCGANNCGGCGGGCAGGCCGGCGGCACGCTCAAGGAGCGCGTCGAGGAACTGGAGCGCGCGCTGATCACGGAGTCCTTGCAACGCAATGGGCGCAACATCAGTCGCGTGGCGGACGAGCTGGGGCTCTCGCGCGTTGGGCTTCGCAGCAAGATCGCGCGCTACGACATTCGCGGAGAGGCCGATGACGAAGCCTGACGCGCCGCGCTCCGCCAGACGTGGCGATCTGATCGCGCGCGTCGCGGGCAAGGAGGAAATACTGCTTTCCGAGAACAGCGAGTCGATGTGGCTCGACGTCATCCGCAAGATGGACGAAGTCTATTCCGATCTCATCGGCTACGAAACGGACCTCGAGCGAAAAAACGCCGAGCTCGAGGAAGCCCGGAATTTCATTTCCAGCGTCGTCGCGTCGGTGTCGGACGTCTTGCTCGTTTGCGACCGGAAGGGCGACATACTGCAGGTCAATCCCGCCTTTCTCTCGCTGATGCAACGACCCGAAGAGGCCTTGCTGGGCAAGCCGTTGCGCGATCAATTCGCGCAAGAGGATCGGGAGCGCGTCGCGGAGATCATCGGCTCGGGACCGGGAGAGAACGTCGTCAGCGTCGAATTGCGTTTCGACACGGCGAACGGGCTCTCGGATTTAATGGCGATTAATTGTTCGGCGCGCTTTAACTCCGACGGACGGCGCGCCGGCGCGGTGTTCACGGGCCGCCCGATCGGCGAATTGCGCCGCGCCTATGAAGCGCTGCACCGCGCGCACACCGATCTGCAGCAGGCGCAATCGCGGCTGATCGAACAGGAAAAAATGGCGAGCCTTGGCAGACTCGTCGCCGGCGTGGCGCATGAACTCAACAATCCCATTAGCTTTGTCTACGGCAATATTCATACGCTGGATCGCTATCGCCGTTCGGTCGCCGTCTATCTCGACGCGTTGCACTCTGGAGCGGAGGCCGACGCGTTGGAGACGCTGCGGCGACGACACAAGATCGACTCCGTTCTCGCGGATCTGGAGCCGCTGATCGAGGGCACGCTCGAGGGCGCGGTCCGCATCAGCGAAATCGTCAAGAACCTGCGCCGGCTATCCTTCGACTCCAAGTCGCGGCGAGAGCCGGTGGCGCTGGCGAAGGTGGTCCAAACGGCGTCGCAATGGGCGGCGCGCAGCAAGAAGAATCAGGTCGCGATCGAGACGAAGCTCGAAGCGGATTTGTTCGTCCTTGGACTGGAGGGACAGATTCATTCCGTGATCGGCAATCTGATCGACAATGCGCTCGACGCCGTGCGCGATGTCGTCGAACCGCGCATCCTCATCGAGACGCGCGGAGAAGGAGACATGGCGATCGTGGAGGTGACGGATAATGGCCGCGGCGTTCCCGACGCCATTCGCGGCCGGATATTCGAACCGTTTTTCACCACCAAGCAAGTGGGCGACGGCACGGGGCTGGGCTTGTGGATCAGCTATTCGATCGTGCGTGAACATGGCGGCGCGATCGACTTCGACAATCCACCGGGCGGCGGCGCGCGCTTCACGGTGCGATTGCCGCGGGCCACGGCGACGGATGAGCCGCGGAGATAAAATGAGTCGCGAGACGTTCAGCTACGCTCCGGGAAGGGGCGGCGTTTGGCAGCGCGCCCCGCTTTTCCCGTTGCGCGCGCGGATGATGTGGAGACATCCGAGGGCGTGGGAGTTAAGCGGGTTGCGTCGCCGGTATGTGGGCCGAGCCCGCGAGAAAGGTGAATCGGCGCTATTTATCTATTGTGTCTATCGGATATATCATGTTACATCATTGATGGTGATCTATTTCAAGAAAGGCGTCTTGATGGCCTTCGTCAGTTCCTCCGCGGTCGCGCTCCCTGGCGCCGAC
>PLZT01000296.1 GCA_003152255.1 Methylocystaceae bacterium
GCCGCCTTCGTCGAGATGAAGCGGCGGGTCGAGCGCGCGATCGAGCAGCGCACGACGATGCTCAACGGCGTCAGCCACGATTTGCGCACCATCATCACCCGCTTCAAGCTCTCGCTGGCGCTGATGGCGCCAAGCAACGAGGCGGCCGAAATGCGCAAGGACGTCGAGGAAATGGAGCATATGGTCGAGGCCTATCTCGCCTTCGCGCGCGGCGACGGCGGCGAGACGCCGGTCAAGACCGATATTGGCGCAATTCTCAAGGATTTGCAGACCGACACGCAAAAACTCGCGATCGACGCGCGGCTGGCGTTGAGCGGGGATCCGGTCGTGGTCGCGCGCCCGGCGGCGATCAAGCGCCTGCTCGCCAATCTCGTCGGCAACGCGCAACGCTATGGCAAGCGCATCGATTTGACCGCCATCAACGACGGCAAGACGATGACCATTCATGTCGACGACAATGGACCGGGAATTCCGGTCGATCGACTCGAGGACGCGTTCCGGCCGTTCTACCGCCTCGATGAATCGCGCAACCAGGACCACGGCAATTCCGGCCTCGGCCTCGCCATCGCCCGCGACATCGCCCGGACCCACGGCGGCGACCTGACTTTGGCGCGAAGCGAGTTGGGCGGGTTGCGGGCGACGGTGACGCTGCCGGTGTGAGCGGCCTNNTCGAACATGCGATGCGCCAGCGAGCGGAACGGCTCCGTCACGCGCGCGAAGTCTTCGGCCCGGTCGATGAATTTTTCGCCCCGATCCAGCTCGCGGTCTAGCGCCGTCAGCGCATGGGAATGCTCGCCGGTCCGATCCTCGCGCCAGGCTTCCAGCACCCGTTTCCAGGCATAGGCCAGACCTTGCAGCTTCAGCGCGCCGACGGGGCCGTCGCTCTCAATGTCCGCCGCCTCCAGCATGAAGCGCATCGAGTTGACGACTTCGCGACTGAGCGCGGTCGCCGCCAGCGGGTCTTTCGACGACCATTCGATGATGCTCGCCACGGCGTCGCGATAAGGCTCCAACGCCTCCAGACGCCGCGTCAGCACGTGATAAAGGCGCTCGCGCGAGGGCTCGGCGTCATGCTCGGTCGGTAGATCGTCGAGCACCTTGCGGTCGATCCGACGCAGGAAAGCGCCGAGCACCGCGCCCTTGGAGGGAAAGGCGTCGCGGAAGTCGGCCAGCGACACGCCCGCTTCGCGCGCGATATCGGAGATGGTGGTGTCGGCGAATTCGCGCCGCGCCGCGAGCCGCAGCAAGGCGTCGACGATCGCGTCGCGCGTCCCGCCCGCAGGCTTCGCCGCGCGCCGAGGCGTTTCGCCCGATGTATGTGTTTCGCTAGTGGTCATGTCGCCGCTCCTGTGACTTTCACCCCCGCTATGTATGGCCGAAGGGCCTCCGGGCCAAGTCTTCACTTGAAAATTGTCCTTCACTTGAAAATTGTCCTTCACTTGAAAATCGCCCTTCGCTTGAAAATTGTCGCGTCGAGGCGAAAGCCGCCGTCAGCCGGAAAGTTCGGCGGCGCGCCGCTTGGCCGCCGCGACCGCCCGCGTCAGCAAGGGTTCGAGGCCATCCTCCGCCATCAGCACGCCAAGCGCCGCCGCCGTCGTGCCGCCAGGCGAGGTCACGTTTTCGCGCAGCCGCCCGGGAGACGCATCCGGCGTACGGTGCATCAATTCCCCCGCCCCTTCGACCGTGGCGCGCGCCAGCCGCGCCGCGAGTTCATCCGGCAGGCCCGCCGCGACGCCGGCCGCGGCCAGACATTCGGCGAGATAAAACACATAGGCTGGGCCGGAGCCAGAAATCGCCGTCACCGCGTCGATCAATTCCTCGGCCTCGACCCATTCGACCGAACCCACGGCGGAGAGCAGCGTCTGCGCCAGGGAGCGCTGTCCCGGCTCCACGCCGGGACTGGGATAAGCCCCGGTGACGCCGCGACCGACGGCCGCCGGCGTGTTGGGCATGGCCCGCACGAAGGCGCGCGCCGGCAGGCGCGAGGCGAGATCGGCGACGCGCTTGCCGGCCAGAATGGACAAAACCAGCGTATCCGCCCCGATCAAAGGCGCGAGAGCGGGCGCGGCGGTCTCCAGCATCTGCGGCTTGATCGCCAACACCAACGCGTCGACGGGTGCGTCCGACGATTCGACGCGCCCGAACAGCGCGAAATTTTTCGCGCGACACAGCTCAACGACGTCCGGCGCCGGATTGGGTTCGATGACGAGAACGCGGCCGAGCTTCTCGCCGCGCCCGAGCCCCGCCAGCAAGGCGGAGCCCATTTTGCCGGCGCCGACAAAGGCGATGGAGGGCGCGGGACCGCTCACGCCTCGCCCTTGGTCTCGAATGTGGCGGACTCCAGCGCTTCCTTGGCGCCCTTGCCGGCCCACAACACGAATTGGAACGCCTGATAATAGCGCTCGCAGGTGGAAAGCGCATTATCCAGCAAGGCCGCGCATTGCGGCCCGGAAGGTTGCGCCCCGCCGATCAGCAGCAGGCCGTGGCGGTGCATCACCACGCCCTCCTTGGGCCACAGATCGAAATGGCCCACCCATAGCTGTTCGTTGACAGCGGCGATCAGCGCGGAGACTTCCGCGTGGCGACGTTCGGGAACCTTGAGATCGAAGGCGCAACTTACGTGAAGCGTCTCGAGATCCGCGAGCCAGGTGAAGGCGACATGGTAGTCGGTCCAGCCGCCGGCCACGGATATGGAGATTTCGTCCTCGTCGTCACGGTCGAAGGACCAATCATTCGTAGCGGCGAGTTGTTCGACCACGTCGACCGGATGTTGCAAGCGATCTGTTTCTTTTTCAGCTGCGATCAGCATGAGCTAACCTTTGTTGATTGTCCCGGGAACGCGGCGACATACAAACGGCGTTGCGACGCCAAACGCAAAAATCCCAAGCACGAACGAGACGCCCCGCGACTCGAATTCGAATCATCACTGCTTGGAACTATACCCGATCCGACTGAATCCGACGGCCTTTCCGATGTTGCAATTTGCCAGCGCGGCTTACCGCGATTGGCGGCGACAGTGAAAGATTCGTGGGGCCCGGTCTAGAGTCGCATCGCGGCCATCCACAGCGAAGAGTTCCCGTCGGCCGCAAAAAGCTTGGGATAACCAATGCGCGGACGGTTGTCGCCGGCCGATTTTTGCCCAAGGCGGCCAGGACGCGCGCGTCGATGCAATACGAAAAAGGCGCGGCTTATGAACAAAGCCGCGCCCAAGGCCAATCACGAAACGCGAGCGCCACGCCTCGTCACGGGACCATCATGACCGGCGAGCCGACGCTGACGCGATCGTAAAGATCGGCTACGTCCTCGTTCAACATTCGGATGCAGCCATAGGAGGCCGCCGAGCCGATGGAGGCGCGCATTTTGGCCGTGGTGCCGTGGATGGCCACCTGATCGCGGTCGAGCGTCAGCGCGCGCACGCCCATCGGATTATGCGGCGAACCGCCGTGAATGAAGTTCGGCAATTCGGGGTGGTCTTGCTTGACGATCGACGGCGGCGACCAGTCGGGATTGACATATTTGCCGTTGACGGCGGCGTAGCCCGACCATTCCTTGCCGGATTTCGGCACGGCGATGGGATAGCTGATCGCCACGCCCTGCCCCACGACCAGAAACAATTTGCGCTGCCGCGCGCTGATGACGATGGTGCCAGGCCGCACCGAGGCAGAAAACGAAACCATGTTGCGCGCGGCCGCGACTTGCGGCAACGCCGTCGCGCCAAAACAAAGAACGGCTCCGGCGACCAATAGATTTAATAGGCGCCCGCCGACGGCGCGCTGAAACGGGAACGACTGACCCATTGGCTTCACCCTTACGCTTGACCCCAACGGGCCAAATAGAACAAGACAAAAATCATTCTAGCTTTTGCCGCAATTTTGTCGAAGACTTACCACTTGTTCGGTTAGTAAATATCGCTAAGGTTTGGTAAAGTGTCGGCGATTGGACGCGCAAATATCACCGCTCGGACACAGCCGCTCAGCCACGCCTTGCCAGCAAGGCGTGGCAGGGTTCATGTAGGGCTCATGGCCTCCTCGTCCCCTCCCCTCATCTTCGACCGCCCTCTTTCTCGCGCGCGCCTCGCCAGGGCTATCGCGCGCGGCGCGCCGGATTTTCTGATGCAGCGCGCCGCCGAGGATCTCGAAGACCGCCTCGCCGCGATCCGCCGCGATTTTCCGCGCGCGCTCGATCTCGCGACCCCGACCGAACATTTCGCGAAGGTTCTCGCCGCCGGCGGACGCCCCAACACCTTGCGCGCCGTGGCGCTCATGCCGGCCGTCGAAACCGGCGCGAAGATTGTCGTTGACGAGGAGGCCCTGCCCTTCGCGCCCGAAAGTTTCGATTTGATCGTTTCGGGCATGGCGCTGCATTGGGTCAACGATCTTCCCGGTGTTTTCGCGCAGGCGCGGCGGTGCCTCGCGCCCGACGGGCTGTTTCTCGCCTGCATGGCTGGCGGCGCCAGCCTGATCGAACTGCGCAACGCGCTGGCGCGGGCCGAGGACGAAATCTTGGGCGGCGCCAGTCCGCGCGTCTCGCCCTTCGTCGATGTGCGCGATCTCGGCGGATTGTTGCAGCGCGCGGGCTTCGCCCTGCCAGTGACCGACGCCGACGCCTTCACGCTACGCTATGATTCAATGTTCGCGCTGTGCGATGAACTACGCGCGATGGGCGCGGCCAACGCGCTCACCGCGCGCTCGCGCAAACCGCTGCGCCGCTCGGTGTTTCTGCGCGCGGCGGAAATCTACGCCGAGAATTTTTCCGACCCCGACGGGCGGGTGCGCGCGAGCTTCGAGATCGTCTGGCTCTCCGGCTGGGCGCCGCACGAGAGCCAGCAAAAGCCGCTAAAGCCGGGCTCGGCGCAAATGCGGCTGGCGGATGCGCTGAAGGCGGGCCGCGGCGAGCCATGAAGAGGCGTTGGTTCGCCGGATTGAACTAGGAAGCGGGCCGCGCCAAGAAATTGAACCGCGTTCCAAGCTCCAGCCGCTGAGAAATAGCCCAGATCGCGGAAACAATTGGCGAGGCGGGATCGTTGTTCAGCGTCACCAGTCCAATCCCGCGATTTAATTCCGGCGTTAAAGGAATTGCCGTCAATTCTTCCTGCATCTCGAACAGGGCGAGCAGACTATGCGGCAAGATGCTGCACATTTGGGCGCAGCGGACATTGGAATAGAGAGCGAATACGGAATCGGTTTCGACGACCACGCGTGGTTCGACGTCGGCCCGGCGAAAAGCCGCATTGATAATACGGCGGTTCTGCATGTTTCGCGTCAATAGGCACAAAGGCAGGGCGGCGGCGTCTCGCCATGAGATCGACTCGCGGTTGTTCAGCGAGGCGGCGTCCCGCGCCAGAAGGACATATCGTTCCCGATACAAGGGCAGGACACGAAAACGTTCCAGTTTCTGGTCTTCGAGGTAGGTGAGGCCAATATCGAGTTCGAAATCGTCCAGTCTGCGAATAATACCAACGGCGTTAAAGATTGA
>PLZT01000300.1 GCA_003152255.1 Methylocystaceae bacterium
TGCCTTCCGTGAAAACGAACACGTCGGCACCCGGGACTTTCAAGCTTTCGCGGCTCTATGGCTGGCCTATGCGCTCCCCTGCCGACGCTTCGTCGTCACCCTCGCGGATGCCAACGCACGGCTCGGGGCCAATGCGGATTTCTACTCCTTCATTGCAGTGGACTTGCACCACCTACTCTTTGCCGGTTTCTACCGGCGCACCGTGTTTCTTGTCTTCTCCGATCTTGAGCGCTTCCAGCAGCAAAAGGAACTTGCCCAAAATCAGGGCTTTCATAATCGCCAGGCCAAAGGCCGCAAACTCGATGCCCTCGCCATGGAGGATGCTGGCCTTGTAAAAGATAAGGGCTCCGAAGCACACAAATAGATAAGAGGAAACCACCAGAAATTCATAGAGTTCACGCCGCGCGCGTTGCGCGAGAGTGGCTTTCTCCGCGCTGGATTGGCTTTTCGTTCCCGCGCCAGCCTTGGCGTCCGACGCGAGCGCCGTTCCCGCCGCCTGGAGCGCGGCGGAAAATTCTGGCACCGTGCTCGCATCCGTCCAATCGGACATGCCCTCGATCCAGACGAAATGCGCTTCGTTCTTGGCCTGCCTGATCCGACCTGCGATTTCCTTCGCGGACATCGGGCCGAGCGACTTGCCGTTTTCGGAGTAATACCACTTGGCTTCCATGGATCTCGCCTCTCAGCGCCTTGCGGACTCTCACGGGGAAAAGCGGGCTAAATGAACCGGCCGGAGACGAGAAGACCCCTATCCCGAAAGCGGCCCGGCTTATTTTACTCCACGCGATGCACGACAGCCAAACTCTTAGTCGGCTAATGGATTAAGCGGTGGGCCAAAATGCGCCAAAAGTCACGACAGGCGGCGCGCATCACGGGCGCTTCGCCTCGCCGGGCGGGGGAGCCAGAATTTCGCCGGCGGCGCGTTCGGCGCTTTCCTGCATGGCGTCGGCGCCCAGCGGCCCGATCAGCACGAAGGCCATTCCGGCGCCGCGCCATTCCACCGCCGTGAGGCTTTGATCGACGCGCGGCGCGACGCGCGCCGCTTTTTCCGGCTCCGCGCGCTCGAAATAAAGCCCCACGCGGGCGCTGTCCTGCGTTTCATAGAGAAGAAAGCCGGCCGGGCCTTTTAGTCCCGGCGCGACGCGCCCGCCCAGCAGCCGCAGTCCGACCCCGGAGAGATCGGGCGCGCAGGCGAAGCCGACGCGCCGCCACTGGGCCGCCGCGAGTTCGGCGAGATGATCCGCGTCGAAGTCGACCGGCCGCACGTCCGGCGCATAGGTGCGATAGGAGATGTCCGCGCGATCGACATAGCTTTGCGCTGATATCACCGGGCCCGCGGCTCCGGACGGGGTGGGAGGCCGCGTGAAGGCGAGGACCACCGCGGCCGCCAGCGCGGCCCCGACGAGCAAAGCGGCCGCCGTGGACAGGAAAGCCCGCTTGCGACGGCTCTCGCGCGCCTCGTCAAGGCGCCGGACGGAGCGTGACGGGCCGCTCGGACGCCCCCAATGGATGGCGCCCGTCTCGATCGGCGCGGCGCCGGGGGCGGCGTTGCGGACCGCCGCGTTGCGCAGGGACAGCGGCGGCGTCTCCCGCGCCACCGGTTCGAAAGCCGCGCGCAAGGCGGCGTTCTGCCGGCGCCAGCCTTCGACCAGCGCCGCGTCCTCGGGGTGCCGCGAGAGATGATCCTCCACGTCGCGGCGCCGCTCGGCCGAAAGCTCGCCGTCGACGAGCGCGTGCAGATCGGCTTCCTGGACGCTGGAGGGTGGCGTCATCGCGGGCGCTCTACTTCACGACGCGCAAATGTCCGCCGGCCCGGCGGGCGCCGTCGGAAGGCGCCGACGGCCGCAGATCGAGCAACGACAAGGCCGCGCGGGCGCGCATCAGCCGCGCGAGGAAGGCCTCGCGCGAAGTGTCGGCGATGCGGGCGGCCGCCTCATAGGAAAAACCTTCCAGCACGACCAGCAGAAGGCTCGCGCGCTCCTCGTACGGGAGATCGGCGAGGGCGTGGACAACGGCCGGTTGGCGCGAAGAAGCAGTCGCGGCGAGGCCGGCGCATTTTTCCCGCGCGAGCGCGGTCAGCGCGCGGTAAGCGCAATGCCGCGCCGCCGCGCCATCGCTCGGCTCCCTGGCGCGGACCTCGGCGGCGGCCTGTTCGATCGCCGCTTGCACGAGTTCGTCGGCGGCGGCGGATCCGGCGCCACAGCAGAGCGCGCGCGCATAGCGTCGAAGGGCGGGCGTGGCCGCCTCGATCTTTTGGAACAGATCCCCTTTTTGGCCCATTTTAAACCCGCTCCGCAGTCGTTCTTGCTTTTTGCGCGCGGCGATTGATTTCTTCCACCGTGAATCATAGGACAGTCTTGCCCGTTTGACCATCGTCGGCGCGATGGTCCGAGCCGCTTTTTAACGCCGCCCGCGCGGCGATCGACTCGGGACCGGCGAAGTCCGGCGGCGCAACCTTGGAGAGAGCCGTTCGAAACATCGACGGCGCAACCTTGGGCAGCGCCGTTCGAAACATCGACAACGTCGGGGTTGACCCGCCGCGCGTGGAAGGGTACTGGAGCCCCACTGTTCGGTCCTTGGCGGCCGGCGCGGAGAGGCGGGCCGACTCGGCTTCTTCGGTTTGGGGCAAGCCGACGCACGACGGCATCCGACCCAAAAGACCCATCCACGGCAAGCGAGCGCGTAGCTCAGTCGGTAGAGCATCTGACTTTTAATCAGAGGGTCCCGGGTTCGAGCCCCGGCGCGCTCACCAAACAAAACAAAGGCTTAACCGAGTTTTCCGGCTTCCTGATCCTTCCTATAGGGCCAATATAAGCGCCCTATAAGCATCAGGAGCGCCGACCATGCCCGCCAATGCGATATTTTATTTTAGCCGGGAGTGCCGCCAATGAGCGCCACCGGCCGATGGTTCCGAATCTACGACGAAACACTCGACGATCCTCGCCTCCAGCGGCTTCCCGCGTCGCTCTTCCGCGCCTGGGTAAATCTGCTTTGCGTCGCCTCGCGCTGCGGCGGGACGTTGCCGGGAATCGAGGAAATCTCCTTCATGCTTCGGTCGAGACCGGCCGCCGTGGCGCGCCGAATCGAGGCATTGAAGGCGGCGGGGCTTATCGAGGAGAGGGACGGCGCCTTGGTCCCTACGGACTGGGAGCGCCGCCAATTCGTGAGCGCGAATGATCGCCCTTCTCCGGCCGACCCGACCGCCGCCGAGCGCATGCGCCGCTTTCGGGAGCGCGCCGCCGAGCGTAACGGGGCCGTAACGCCGACCGTAACGAATGCGCCCTTAGAAGAAGACATACCTTTAGAAAAAGACTCTCAAACCGCGCCGGCGGCGCGCGAGAGTGCGACTGATGTTTTCGATGAATTTTGGCAAGCCTTCCCGTCACGCGACGGCGACAACCCGGAGCAACCCGCGCTGGACTCCTTCCGCAAGGCTGTAGCAGCGGGAGCGGACCCGAAGGCCATCATTCTCGGAGCCAAAGCCTACGCCAGCGCCACGGCGGGCAGGGAGCGCCGCTACATCGCCAGCGCGGCCCGATGGCTTGGCGAGCGCCGCTGGCAGGGCGAGACGCAGCCGACGCTCAATCCAAATTTGGATCGACCTATCTCGAGGCCAGCGCCGGGCGTTTGGATTTCTACGACCTCGCCGGAATGGCGCGCATGGGCCGATCACTGGCGCGCGACCAAGGGAAAGAGCCCGCCCGTCGACGCCAAGGGCGGCTGGCGCTTTCCGTCTCAATATCCCCCCGCGCCGCTCGAACAGGCGGCGTAATCCCCAAGCAGAAAGGAAACCCCATGAAAACGCACCAAATCTCCCGCCGCGCTCTCGCCGCTGGTCTCGCGCTGGCGTCTGTCGTTGGACTGCCGGCGCTCGCTGATGCATCGAAGCTTGATCGGATTATCCAAGCGCATCGCCTTGCGAAAGCCGCGTTCGATACCGCTGTTG
>PLZT01000015.1 GCA_003152255.1 Methylocystaceae bacterium
CCGGACACACCGGCTTGCCGTCGGTTGTTGGCCAACGCAGGCGCGCGAAAACGTTCTCGGCGCCTTGGTCGGACATCCGCATCACTTTGCCGATGCTGAGCGACCGCGCCGCCGCCGACATTAGGAAATGCTGGGACATGAGAGCCTCGCCAATGAGAACATAACACGAACACTCTCGGCGAGATCGCGATGCCTGTCAAGCGATGGTGGCGGTTGCTACATAAGACCGCAATCATCGGTGTCTGGGATCGCAATCATCGGCGGTTTGCGCCCAGAATCATTGCACGGGATTTGACGGCTCGGGCCCACAATCATTGCCACTGGGCGCATAATTATTGCCACTGGGCTCACACTGATTGCACGGCGCCCACGTTGATTGCACGGGAAGGCGCGGGCGGAGGGCAAGGAAACGACCGGTTCCTTGCCTACCAGAACGCGGCGACCTTTCGTCACCACAACCACGAATTTAGGGCAATGAACTCAGTCAGATTATCAAAGTCCAGTTTCCTTACCGTGCAACGGGTTATCTGACTGGCAAAACTGCGGCTGATCGGCTGTGTAAGGGAGGCCTGAAAACCCTCGTTGGAACATGATCGAGCTCTTGGGACGGCCGATTCATTTGCAGATAGCGTGGGCACGATGCGATGATTGCGATCCCAGTTGCAATGAATTTGGGTCAAAGCTTTCGGCTGTTCCTTATTTGTTCATATTTTGAGGTGCAATAAGCGTGGGCACGCCGCCCCGATGATTGCGATCCCAGATGCCGATGATTGCGGTTCGCTACAATTACCGGTCGGCCTTCGACACCTTGCTCGGGATCGGTCTGTGCACGGCGCCGATGGATTACTGGATGCTGATCGGCAGGCCATCGCCCCATCGCAGCGTCCGCGCGATCTAACGCCTTCCTTTTTTCGACCACGACAAGCTTCTTCGAACGCCTTGCACGAGGACGCCAACAAACCACGTTTACACGCGTCAATTTGCAATCAGTGGCTACCAAAACAGAAAAATCACACCCAAAAGGAACGTGCTTCAGCGCCCGCCGCTATCAATATCCGGGTTCACCGGACCCAAAGGAACAAGCCACTGACGCGATTACCTTTCGCTCAGGTTTTTACAGTCAATTTCTAGCAACAATGTAAACCCAGCAATCGTCATCGTTATACTCAGACGCTGTCTTAGTGTTCCCGATTGTCGCGATTGTTTCAAATCCACATTCCCGCAATCTGTTTATTTCCGTAGGGATATCGACGTATGTTAACAATATCGAGAATGACAAGGCTGGATCATTTATATGCGCGACATGCGTTTTGTCATCTTGTGTTTGACGCCAAAACAAGTTTAGGCGATTCTTGATTGAGAGAATTGACCTTAACCGGCCAGAAGAAAATAATTCTTTAACGAAAAAAGTTTTTCTCCAAACGACAGCCCGCGAATAGTGCAGGTTGTGTGTTGAATAGATGAAGATACCTCCAGGCCTCAAAACGTTCCTAATCTGGCGCAGGATCAATTCACGATCAACAAAGTTAATACAATCAATCCCATTGAAAGAAAACATGACACAGTCAAACTTCTCAGCAAATTCTAGGTTGCGAGCATCCATCTCGCGTAGGTCTGCCCCGGGAAAGAGATGCTTGGCCTTTGCAATCACTTTTGCCGAAAAATCTATGCCAACGTATTTCTCAAACATTGTCGATAACGGGCCGATCGTTCTCCCAAGGCCAACTCCAATGTCCAGAACCGTGTGACGCATTGAAATCGGTACCGATTCTAAGCTGAGGTTTTCTGGTATTGTTAGTCCACTGGAAATATTTAATTCACCCTCAAACGCTTTAACTACATCTTCTGTATTGAAAATATGGTAATTCGTGGTCATTTTTGGATATTCCTGAGTTCAGAATTGAAGTGCAACGCCACCGCTGATTTGATTATTCCGGCATTCGCCAGATGACCGTCGGGTCGGGTCCAAATTTGTCTCAATTTGGCGTTTTTGACAAGAGGCTTATCCCCTTTGGTCCCGCGATTGGACACGACCACGCCTCTGTTGTATAAGAACAAAATGGCAACGCGTCCCCAAGTCAGCCGCTGGAAGCGCGACCGGCCGCTTTCGCTCCAGCAATTCATGGCGAGTTTTCCTGACGATGACGCCTGCGCCGATTGGCTGGAGCAGCGGTGCTGGCCCGATGGCTTTGTCTGCCCGTGCTGTCACGCAAGGAAGGGCTGGAAGCTGGAAACGAAGCCGTGGACGTTCGAATGCGCCGGCTGCGGCAAGCAGACCTCGGTGACCGCCGGCACGATCCTGCACGGAACCCATCTGCCGCTGCGCACTTGGTTCATCGCCGCGCATCTGGTCGCGACGCATTCCAACGGCGTTTCTGCCCTGCAACTCCGGGGAAAGCTAGGAATCGGCTCTTACAAGGCGGCCTGGCTGCTCCTGCACAAGCTGCGCAAATCCATGGTCGACTCCGACCGCGATCCGCTGGCGGGGATGGTCGAGGTCGACGAGACCAGCATCGCCTTGGCCTGTGCGGCTGAGAGAGACGGCCAAGGGTCACAAGTAATATTTGTTGTTATATATCAGTTTGTTGAGCAACATTTGCTACGCCTCAACGATCACCTGTTTGAAGACGCTGCAAAACTCCCCGCAAAAGTCTTCCTATTCGCACACGGTTTTTGCGAAACATAACCAGTTGAAATTTAACGGGTAAGAAATCCCAAGATTGGCCTCGCAAATACTTCTAAGTTTTGCGAAATCGCTTATGACCCTTGGCCGTCCCTCTCAGCCGCACAGGCCGAATCCGGTTTCAGCCTTCCGGCTTCACATCCCTGACGCAGCCCCTGCTCCGTGGTACATGGCCTAGACCCACCAGTATCACTGTTGGGTCTAGGCCATCTCGTCTTGCGCCAAGTCGCGGGAGAATGGAAAATGCCGCCGCGCGAATGGTGCGAAGCCAAAACCCAATTCGCCATCATGTTCGACGACAGGTTCGTCACAGGGTGATGGTCAACCCGGCCCCGCACACAAAATTTCGGACAGTCCCGACCCCATAGGCCATCGAGGCTCGCGCTATGAACGTCGCGCTGCTCGCGATCCTTCGTCGCCTTGCCGTGGCAGCGTGAATCCCCCTGCGGGGCGCGAAAAGGGCGCTGGACCCTGCCCCTGTTCGTTGCTAATCCAACAACAAACACCCGGAACGCATCAATGAAGCCCTCAGAAACACTACTCGCGCACCGCGCCGCCATCCGCGCTATCGTTGAAGCTCATCGAGCCTCCAACGCCAGAGTGTTTGGCTCGGTCGTGCATGGTTCCGACACCGAGGATAGCGACCTCGACATTCCGATCGACCCTGCGCCAGAAGCCACCATGTTCGACATTGGCGCAATCCGTCATGAATTGCGCCAACTTCTTGGTGTGACGGTAGATGTGTTGACGCCAAACGGATTGCCGGACAAATTCCGCGCCGCTGTGCTTTCAGAGGCGGAGCCTGTATGAGCCACGACATCCAACGTTTGGCCGACTAGCTCAGCCATATTCTTCAAGCGATTGAACGTATTCATCGCTACACCGACGACATTGACGAAATTAGCTTCTCGCAGAACGACTTGATGCAAGACGCCGTGATCCGCAATTTGGAGATCATCGGCGAAGCCAGCCGGAACATCGAACGTAAGCATCCAGACTTCACCGCCGCGCATCCCGAGCTTCCGCTTTCTTTCGCTTATGAAATGCGCAACGCGCTCGCTCATGGATATTTTAAGGTCGATTTGGCAATCGTGTGGAAGACCGTCGAAACAGACTTGCCCTGCTGTTCACCGATTTAGAATTGCTCCGGCGAGTCGCGTCACCGTCCAGTAGAACTCCTTGAGCTTGCGAACGAAAAACGTCGGCTTTGGCGTTCCGCCAGTCTCCAAAACAGCAATGCGTCTCTGGAGTTCGATGATCTCGTTTTGAAGGTCGGACGTGACGTAGTCCTGGATTTTGGCATTGCTGTTGGTTATCGAAAATCGCCTTTCGTCACGATGTTGAGCTTCTGAGCCATGCCCGCCCGCATTTCGAACGCCGTAGTGAGCGAAGATCCTCGCTTCTCGGCTCAGCTTAAGGCGTCGACCACTACGAATAAAAAAAGCCACAACCGACGCCAGGGATCTGCAGGAGCGGGCCCCCCCCTCCAACTCGATAGCCCGCAGAGCCTCGCACGCCAACGGAGCCCATTCGTGTGGGTGGAAGCCGCAATCGAAGAGCGAATAGAAAATTCGTCCCCCGTTCGGAAGCGTTCGGAAGTCATATGGCCTAGCGCGCCGGTAGCGTTCCACCTCGGTGCTGAAAGCCCGCAGCGTTTCGGACTGGCTCGCATGCGCGGCCATCATCTTCATTTTGATCTGGCGTTGATAAGGCGAAGCTGCAACGACGATCTCGTCCTCGCCGTCGCAGAAGGTCTGAGCCGCCATTCTGTCGGCTTCAAGATGATAGTACGGCATTTCGATCAGTGTCGGCGCGCGGTCTTTGAGAAGGGACCCCGCGGCGTGGACGCATAAGGCAACGCCGTCGTGATCGGGGTGGCCGCCCTCGAATGCATGCGTCAGAACTGTCGCTATCCCTTTGCTCTCAAATAGCGATGCGAGGCGCTGGCTGATCGACGCCAGCGAGCGGCAGACCTTCTGGTCGGGAACGCCGAGTTCGATGATTTGCCGTTCATCCACCCCTGCGACGGCGAGAGCCTTCTTCAATTCACGCGACCGCGCCTGTCCATAAGCGAGAGACGTTTCGAATCCCGCCCGAAGAGCGTCCGCGCCGTTGCACGGTGAGCCATCGGTAACCAAAATTACGGTCACATTCTCAAGACGCGAAAGCAGTGCGCCACAGCCGATGGTTTCGTCATCAGGATGAGCGACGACAACAGCGACATCCGACGCATCGATCGAGTTCAATGACAAATCTGAAATTGTCCGCAATGACAGCATGGCTAAAACACGCCAATTCGCGCAGTCGATGCGAACGGCTCGACTGTCGCATCCGGCTCGGTAACATCTAAATAGCGCATCGTCGCATCGAGCATTTCGTAATCGGAGCTTCTCCATAAACGCCACGCCAGAGGTTGTGCCCTCTTTGGCGAAAGTCGTTTGGCCATTCTCCAGAGCCGAGTAGCTGCTATTACGCTGGATCGCCAGCTCAATCAACTCGTCCTTGCTCAGGCGCTGCAAATCAGCGCGATCCATGCGCACATGGATTCAAAGATTGCGCTTCGTGGCAAGGTTGATCTGCTGCGGGAACGACCGGGTTAGGTGCCGTCGCGGCGTGTGTTGAGAATCGTTGACGCGTCTTCGAGCTGGATGATGCTATCCGATCAAGCGGCAAGGTCAATTATTTGATCGGCGGGCCTTTCGGCGAGGCTTTGCCAGCCGTCGACTTTCCGCATGACGATCTGGCCTGACGCCATCAGCGCCCAGAACAACATGGCGGCGGTTTCGGCGCAGGGCAGCACGGTTTGCGTCTTGATCCTGCGTTTGAACTCTTCATGCAGGCGTTCGATTGCATTCGAGGTTCGGATGGATTTCCATTGGCTTTGCGGAAAGCGCGTGAAGGTGAGCAGCTTGTCGCCTGCCTCCTCCAGGCTGTCGGCGTCGGGCGCGTCCATTTTCGCTATCCAATACGCCAAACGTGGAAGCTGTCGATGGCGGAGCTGCGCGCAAAACGCCTCACCAATGCCAGAGAGGACGGCCAAGACCGCTATCATGAGGCCCGGCACGCCCGCCGGTGCCTGCCGCGCGACGAAAAATGGGGTTGAAACCCACTATCAGCCCCGCACGCCCGCGTCGCCCAAAAGCCAATCGCGGATTTTGGGTCAGCTTCTGGACTTGACGGCATCGCAATTCTCCTCGACAATCAGACGATGCACGAGAAATAGGCATCGCGCATGAACTATCTGCATTGGCGTTTCACCGCTCGCGTTTATGAAGCCCGGCGATTGGCTGGTCGTCTGGAAGCTCGGCCGATCTCTGCCCCACCTAATTACGACGGTCGCCGATCTGAAGACGCGCGGCGTCGGTGCGCTGAACGGAATCGCCCGTAGGGTGCATGGCTTCGCGATAGCGCGCGATCACGCTCGCCGGATCTCCCGATTCGCGTATGACGCCGTTGTCCAGCCAAAGAATGCGGTCGCACAGGGTCTCGAGATAATCGAGACTGTGGGAGACGATCAAAATCGTGCCGGTCCTGGCGAAATCGGCGAGATAATCCTCGCATTTCTCCTGAAAGGGCTCGTCGCCGACCGACAGTGCCTCGTCGACGATGAGGATGTCGGCGTCGGCGTGCGCGCAAATGGCGAAGGCGACGCGCGCCACCATGCCGCTGGAGTATGTGCGCATGGGCTGTTCGAACGCCGAGCCGATGTCGGCGAAGGCGGCGATCGACGCCATGCGGCGGTCGATCTCCTTGCGCGTCAAGCCGAGGATGGCGGCGCCAATCCGCGCGTTCTCCTGACCCGTCAGCAGGCCGTCGAAAGCCGATCCCAGCGCGAGGATCGGCGCTATGCGTCCGCGCACGTCGAAGAAGCCCCTGGTCGGCTGCGTGATGCCGCACAGCATTTGCAGCAGCGTCGTCTTGCCCGCGCCATTGTGGCCGACGATGCCGACGCGCTCGCCCTTGGCGATGTCGAAGTTCACATCGGTGAGAACCCATTTCTCCGTATAGAACTTCTTCCAAAGACCGAGGACGATCTGCTTCAATTGATCGTTCTGATGACGATAGAGCTGAAACGCCTTGCCGACGCCCGAGCAGCGAATGATGAAATCAGACGACATCGACGACGACCAGATCAACGAGGACCAGGCGACCAAGAAACGAAGCGGCGCGGGCGG
>PLZT01000311.1 GCA_003152255.1 Methylocystaceae bacterium
CGCGGAATCGACGCATCGGCGATCAAGCACAGATTGAGCAGCAGCTTGACCTTGTTCTTCGGCAACAGCACGCGCGGCACGTTCCAATCAAGGCGCGTGCGCTCGTCGGCGAGCAATTGGCGCGCGACATTCTCGGCGTCGCCGGTGTCGATGGAAGAGCCCTTGGAGCCGGCGGCGCCAAAGGCGAGGCGGCAGAATTGCAGGCGCGAGGAAGCCTCTTGCGCGCTGGATTTGATCAGCGCGAGGGCGTGGCCGCGCATTTCCTGGTCCTTCTCCTCCTCCAGAACCTCCAGCCCGTTGACGATCGCGCCGACCGGCGAGATAACGTCGTGGCAGACGCGGGAAGAGAGCAGGGCCGCGAGGTCGAGGGAATCGAGCGCGAATTTCGTCATGGGGTCATCCAGCTAATGATTGGTTTGGTCAGAGACATCCACGACGACGCAACGGTTGCGCGGCGGGAGGGCGAGTAGGTTTGAACAAGCGCCCAACGAAGTACACGAATCACTCTAACGATTTCGTTAAACCTTACTCCGACCCGGCGCGACAGGAAAGCCGCGCCGGCCCGTAGCTTGGCTGCTGGTTAAGGCGCGCCGAAGAAGTATGGTTGTCGGCGCTAAATTTGGCGCGGCGAACGGGGGCGGGACTGGATTACGCCAAAATGACATGATTAAAGAATAGTCGCGCGGCGACCCTTGGAGACGATGGATAGAGTTCCGTGAACAAATCGATCTCGAATTTTCTCGCGCTGGCCCGGTGGATCGCCGCCCTGGCCGTGCTTGTCACCCACGCCGGCGAGCTGATCCAGATTTCCGACATCATGGTCGCGCCGCACGACCCGGCGTTTACGCTTGGTGGTTCCTGGCCGGCTTTTCGCATCAGGCGGTGCTGGCTTTCTTCGTCATGTCGGGCTTTTTGATCGGCGGCGATTTGCTGCGCCGGCTGGACAGGTCGGACCCCTTTCTGAAACAGTATATAATCGACCGATTCAGCCGGATCTATATCGTGATGGTTCCGGCGCTGGCCCTTGGCTTCGTGGTCGATTCCATCGGCCGGCGGATCTTTCCAGACTCCGGAATTTACGACGGCGCCTTCTTCGACGGCGTCTTCAACCCGATCAACATATTGTGGACACTGCTGCAACAGCAGAACATATGGGCGCCGCAGGCCGGCACCAACGGCCCACTATGGTCGCTCGCCTGTGAAGTGTGGTATTACATTACCTTTCCGCTACTGCTGGCCCCGCTTTCGCGCGCCTATTCGACAGGCTTCCGCCTCGCCGCCTTCGCTTGCGGCGGCCTAAGCGTGGTCGTCATGTCCATTCCCGAAAGCTTTTTCCTGTTCGGTTATGGCGTTTGGACGCTTGGCGCGCTGGTTCGCGTGGCGCCGCGCCCTTTGATCAAATCCACATGGCTGTCGCTCGGCGTTTTTCTCGCGACGGCCACGCTGATGCGCCTCGGAGCGCGCGGTCCGCTCGTCGCCGCCTATCCTTTCGTGAAGACGCTCGCCGACGCCTGCGTCGTCGCGACATTCGCCAATTTGCTGCTGTCCTTGCGCTTCGCGACGGAAGGCGGCCTTTTCGCCGATCTCTCGCCGATTCATCGGCGGCTGTCGGATTTTTCCTATTCGCTCTATGCGACCCACGCGCCGCTCGCCTTTTTTGTTTGGGCCGGCGTCGGAAGCCTGCTTGGCCGTGAATGGTACGCGGAACTCCCGACGCCTTTGCACTGGACCCTGGCTTTCGCGCTGATAGCCGCCGCCATCGTTATCGCCTACGGCTTCTCGCGCGTCACCGAAGCGCGAACCAAGCAGCTAAGGGATTTTTTCGCGCGGCGTCCCGCTCGCGCCGAGCAGAGCGGGCGCGGCCTCCGAGCGGTCAAACTAAGCGGTTCACGACGGTCAGCCCTTGCGCCGCAGCGCGGCCCGCGCCGCCGCGAGGCGGGCGATGGGCACGCGGAAAGGCGAGCAGGAGACGTAATCGACGCCAACCTCCTCGAAAAAGGCGATTGACGCGGGATCGCCGCCGTGCTCGCCGCAGACGCCCAGCGCCACGTCGGGCCGCGCCTTGCGCGCCCTCTCGCAGCCGATGGCGATGAGTTCGCCGACGCCCTCCTGGTCGATGGTCACGAATGGGTCCGCCGGCAAGACGCCCTTGGCGACATAGGCGCCCAGAAACGCGCTCGCGTCGTCGCGCGAAATGCCCAGCGTCGTTTGCGTCAAATCATTGGTGCCAAAGGAGAGGAATTCCGCCGTCAGCGCGATGTCGCCGGCCCGCAGCGTCGCGCGCGGCAGTTCGATCATCGCGCCGATGTGATAGCTGGAGCGCAGGCCCGTCTCCGCCTCGACGGCTCGCGCGGTCTCGTCGACGCGCCGCTTGATCAAGTCCAGCTCGGCTTTCGAGAACACCAGCGGGACCATGATTTCGATTTGCGCGGGCTCGCCGGTCTCGGCGGCCGCGGCGATCGCCGCCTCGAAGATAGCGCGCGCCTGCATATCGACGATTTCGGGAAAGGCGACGCCGAGACGCACGCCGCGAAAGCCCAGCATCGGGTTGAATTCGGAAAGCTCCTGCGCGCGCTTGCGCAGCTTGGAGGGGTCCGCGCCCATGGCGGTGGCGACGTGGGCGATTTCGGCGTCGCTATGGGGCAGGAATTCGTGCAGCGGCGGATCGAGCAGGCGGATCGTCACCGGCAGGCCGGCCATGATCTCGAACAACTCCTTGAAATCGTCGCGTTGCATCGGCAGCAGCTTGGCCAGCGCGGCCTTGCGGCCGTCGGCGCTGTCGGCGAGGATCATCTCGCGCACGGCGACGATGCGCTCGCCTTCGAAAAACATATGTTCGGTGCGGGCGAGGCCGATGCCCTCGGCTCCAAACTTGCGCGCCGCCTTGGCGTCCATCGGCGTCTCGGCGTTGGCGCGCACCTTCAGGCGTCGCGCGGCGTCGGCCCAGCCCATCAGGACGGCGAATTCGCCGGTCAACTCCGGGCGCCGCATCTTGACCGCGCCGGCGATCACCTGGCCGGAGGAGCCGTCGACGGTGATCGTGTCGCCCTTGCGAAAGCGCCGGCCGGCGACCGAAAAACTCTGGTCCTCGTAATCGATGCGCAAACCCACGGCGGCCGTGACGCAGGGCTTGCCCATGCCGCGGGCGACCACGGCGGCGTGCGAGGTCATGCCGCCGCGCGCGGTGAGAATGGCCTGCGCCGCGTGCATGCCGCCAATGTCCTCGGGGCTGGTCTCGACGCGCACCAGAATCACCTTGCGCCCCTGGCCGGCAAGCTCCATCGCCTCCTCGGGGCCAAACACGATCTCGCCGCAAGCCGCGCCGGGCGAGGCCGGGAGGCCGCTGGTCAGAACGGCGTGTCCGGTCTCGGGGTCGACGGTCGGATGCAGCAATTGGTCGAGCGAGGCCGGGTCGATCCGCATCAAGGCGTCGTTCCGCGTGATGAGCCCCTCGTTCGCCATATCGACGGCGATCTTCAGCGCGGCCGGCGCGGTGCGCTTGCCGTCCCGCGTTTGCAGCATCCATAATTTGCCGCGCTCGACCGTGAACTCCATGTCCTGCATGTCGCGGTAATGCGCTTCCAGCTTTTCCGCATAGGCCTTGAACTCGGCGAAGACAGCCGGCATCGTCGCCTCCAGCGACGGCGCGTCGGATTTCGCGGTGAGGCGCGCCTCCTCGCTGATCGATTGCGGCGTGCGCATTCCGGCGACGACGTCCTCGCCCTGGGCGTTGATCAGAAACTCGCCGTAAAGCTCGCGCGCGCCGGTGGAGGGGTTGCGCGAAAAGGCGACGCCGGTGGCCGAATTGTCGTCCATATTGCCGAACACCATCGCCTGCACATTGACGGCGGTGCCCCAGTCGGCCGGGATATTGTGCAATTCGCGGTAAACGATGGCGCGATGGTTCATCCAGGAGGAGAACACCGCCTTGATCGCCCCCAGGAGCTGCTCATGCGGGTTCTGCGGAAAATCCGCGCCCTTATGTTCGGCGACGATCTCCTTGTAGAGCGCGACGACGGCGCGCCAGTCGTCGGCGTGAAGCTCCGCGTCCAGAATGATCGCGCGCTGCTCCTTGTATTGTTCGAGCGCCTCCTCGAATTCATGATGCGCGACGCCGAGCACGACGGAGGAATACATTTCGATGAAGCGTCGATAGCAATCGAAGGCGAAACGCTCGTCGCCGCATTTTTTGGCCAGCGCGCCGACGGTGTTGTCGTTCAGCCCGAGATTGAGCACGGTGTCCATCATGCCCGGCATCGAGGCGCGACCGCCCGAGCGCACGGAGACCAGCAGCGGCCAGTCGGGATCGTCGAAGGAATGACCGGCGACGGCGCCGAGATCCGTCAGCGCCGCGTCGAGCTCCTCGCTCAAATCCGGCGGCAGCGTTTTGTCGTGCGCGTAAAAATAGGCGCAGACTTCCGTGGTCAGCGTGAAGCCGGGCGGCACCGGCAGGCCGAGCCGCGCCATTTCGGCGAGGCCGGCGCCCTTGCCGCCCAGCAGCTCCTTCATCGACGCCGCGCCGTCCGCTTCGCCTTGACGAAAATTATAGGCCCATTTGCTCATGCGTTAAGATGTCCGGCGGAGTGGGAGCGCGAAAGGGCGGCGCGCGCGGCGGTTACTTGGCGCGCTCCGCCCGGCGGCGCAGAAACAGCGAGAAGTTCAGCCAGCTCGCGCCGTAAATGATCATGTCGACGCCAAGAAAAATCCCCAGCACGTAAGCGGAGTTTTCCGGCCAGCCGGCGATGATGAACACGCCGAGCAGCACCGTCACGACGCCGGCGAAGGCGACATACCATTTCGGGCCTTCGGGCAGTCGCGTCGCGAAAATTATGCGCACCACGCCCGTCGCCAGCAGCGCGGCGCCGAGCATCAACGTAAAGCCCAGCGCGCCGCTAATGGGATTGGCCAGCGCGAACGAGCCCGCCACGACATAGAGCAGGCCGACCAGCACGACGAAGATGCGGCTGCTCCATCTATGCGCGTTCACGCCGATCGTGATCTCGATCGCCCCGATCAGGATCACGAAGGCGGCGATCAAATAAACGGAAACCAGCGTCGCCAGCCCGGCGACGCCGAGCGAAACGAAGCCGCAAAACATGGTCAGCAGGCCGAAGGCCGCGAACCACCGCCAGCGGTCGCGCAAATGCTCCAGCACATGGCCGATGTCGTGGGGAAGCGGACTGGTCGGGGGAGTGGCGTCGTCGATGGTCATGATTCGCTCCTGACAAAAACCCTGTCCTGTCCGGCTTGGCTCGCGAGCCAACCGTAAGCTAAGACGAAAAGCCGACAGCGGCGGAGCGGGGATCTCCGCCGGCGAAACCTTATCATATATTCGCGCGCCGGGGGCGCGCCGAATCGCGTATCGGAAAGGATCCCAAATGACCGAGGAATCCGACGAAAAGCCCCGTCCCGCGGCGAGCCACACGCTCGGTCAGCCGCTCGACGCTTTATCGATCGCCGAATTCGACGAGCGCATCGCGCTGCTGCGCGCCGAGATCTCGCGCCTTGAGGCGGCGCGAGAGAAAAAGCAGGCGGCCAACGCGGCGGCGGCGGCGTTTTTTAAAAAATGAGCGCCCTTCGAAATCATTGCGCTCCCTCGTTTACATCCACTGTCGCGTAATCCGCGCGGCGAACGATTCCTGTCACAATAATATTATTCCCTTTGACCTAGGGCCTGTCATCAATTGAGCCATATCACGGCCGCGGCGAGAAAAA
>PLZT01000659.1 GCA_003152255.1 Methylocystaceae bacterium
CCCTGTTCGCGATCGACCGATCCGCTTTGCCAGGGCGTCGGCGCCAACCCCGCATAGGCCGCGACCTGTCTCGATTGGCGAAGCTGCGAAAGAACGCCTCCATCCACAGGATGGCGGCAAATTCCGGCCCGATGCCTTTGATGTCGAGCAACATCGTCACCGGCGCTGGCGTTGGCGCCGCCGCCTTCGCCGCGGCGAACAGGGCGTCCCGCTCGGCTTCCACCGCCTTGATCTGTCCAAGCAGCAGTTCGAGCCGATCGAGTTCCCGGCTGATCTGCGCCTTCAAATGATCCGGTAGCACGCGGCCGTCGCCGGTCTTCAACTCGCCGAGGTGTTGGCGTCGATTGCGGCGCAGCGGCTCGTAGCCGGATACGCCTTGGCAAAACAGTAAACCTTTGATCCGGTTGACGTGCCGGACTCGCTCGGCGATCAGCGCCTTGCGCTCGCGGCAGAGACGGCGGCGGTCCTCTTCCTCGGGTGTCGGCGCTTTGACCATCGCGCACACCCGAGGCTCGCCGCGCTTAGGCTATCCCCCCATTTGCGAGCTTCACGCAAATAGTCGGCAAGTGCCCTGTCCGTCTTCTCCAGATCGGCCAAGCCTCGCTCGAAGGCAGACTGCTTCTGGTATAGGAACCCGATTTCAAGCCCCACTATGCGCGCTGTTTGCTGCATGCGCTCCTTAAAAGAGCGGGTCGCGCCAGTCAGGAATTCGCTGACCAGGCGGCCGAGCTGCCGGTCCACATTCTCGGTAATTCGGATGTTCATACCCTGGCGCTCGACAATCGAGCCTTCTTCGATCTTTCGAGCGTGGTCCGTCCAGGTCTTCGCCACGTCCTTGGCGGCATCGCGGATTTCCATAAGCGTCGTCATCAAGGTCCGATGCGCCTTAAGGAACGGCTCTCGCTCTGCACCCAAGGCCTCGGCCATTTTCATCTGGCCGTAGAAAATGCGCGCCATAAAAGGCGAGCTTGTTCCTTCATCGGATGCATGGCCAGATTGAAGGTTCCGGCCCCGCTCGCCGAAACCATGATCATGACGTAAATGGGAAACACCGATGCGCCCGGGGAAGGCGGCAGCAGCAAGCTAGGCTCAGATTCATCTCCGATGAATCGCGCCATATAGCAATCTGGCCTTTGGTGAGGATGACCGCCACCTCGACGCCGAATGTTTCGGTCGACGAAGAACGCCAGGCCATCTGGGAAAAGATTGCGAACGCTGCGCTTCAACCGATCGGTGGCGATCGTGTCGGCGAAGCGACTTCCGCAGTCGTCCCCTGGCCCCACCAAATCCGGGCCTATCATCGTCTCTACGACAATTGGCCGCCGAAGCTGCTCATCGCCGACGAAGTGGGACTGGGGAAGACTGTTCAGGCGGGGCTGCTTGTGCGTCAGGCTTGGTTGGCAGGCAAGCTCAAGCGAACCCTGGTCCTCGCGCCCAAGAACGTCTGCAAGCAATGGCAGATCGAACTGCGCGAAAAGTTTAACCTCAATTGGCCGATCTATGATGGCCAAAAGCTGACGTGGTATCGCTCGCCAGCGCGGGATCATGATTTCGAGAAACCGGTTTCACGCGACGCGTGGCATCGTGAGCCGTTCGTGATCATGTCGAGTCATCTCGCCCGGCGACAGGATCGGCAACGAGAAATCCTGGACGCAGCTGATCCGTGGAATCTCATCGTCCTCGACGAGGCTCACCACGCGAGAACGAAGGGAGCGGGTACGCCTCAGGCCAAAGGGCCGAACCGACTGCTTCAGTTGATGCGGTCGTTGCGACGCCGGACAGCGGAGGCCGTGGGGGGCTTTATGTCGCGGGGCGATGGGCGCGGGCTCCAGCTGCGTCAACATGCCACCGGACTGGCGCGGACATAGCGCGGCGGGGATGGGGCGTTGAAACGCCGCCGGCCCAGTCACTTCGTCGCCCAAGCTGCAATGTCGAGAATGTCGGCCCCGAGCCAGGGCAGGAAACTCCAGAGCACGCCATAGGCCAGCGCCGCCTGGGCGCCGAGCGCAAAAAGCACGGCGACCGCGCCCTGCAAGGTCAGGATCAGCGCGGCGGCGAAGCGCCGCCCGGCCGGCATGGTCTCGCCGGGCCGCATTACGCGCAGCAGAAATGCGCGCGTTTTCGGCAAGCCGCGCAGGAAGGAGAAGCCGGCGACGAACAAATTGGCGACGCTCGGCAGCATCGTCGAGAACAGCGTGGCGTAAATCCACCAGAATTTAGAATCGCGCGGCGAAGACCGCAGCATCGAGAGATAGTCCTGCATGTTCGGCAGAATCCGCGCCTCTGTGCCGCCGCCGATTTCGGCGAGATGGTTGAAGAAATCGACGGCGATTACCATCGCGAGGGCGAGCAGAATGAGTAGCAGGGAGGCGAGAAACGCGTCGACCAGCGCGAGAATCCAGGGCGCCGGGCCGCCGAGTTCGATGCCCCGGCGCAGCAGCAACCGCGTCAGACCGAGCGACAGCCAATCGAACGGCGCGTTGACGAGAGTCAAGAGGCCGAAAAACAGCAGACCGGCGCCTGATGACATGTGCCAAACCGATTCAGCCCTTTCACCCTGCGCCGGCAGAAAACGCGCGGCGGCGAGGCAAAAAAGTAGAAGGGAAACGTTGACGACGGCGAGAAATTTACCCTGCCATTCGCCACGAATCGACGACCGGCTCAGTTTGGTGACAGCGACAGCGAGAACTACACTGACACCGACAACGACAAGGACCACGCCATAGACAGCGGGAGCAAAGGCGCTGGCGACATCGAAAACGACAGCGAAAACGACAGCGGAAACGCCAGCGCCAGCGCCAGCGCCAACGAAAGCGACAACGCCAGCGGCAGCGGCAGCGGCAGCGACAGCGACAGCGACAACGATAGCGACAGTGACAGCGGCATCAATAGCGCCAGCGCCAGCGACAGCGACAGCGACAGCGACAGCGCCGGCGCCAGCGCCGGCGAAAGCGCCGGCGACAGCGCCGGTGACAGCAACAGCGACAACGCCAGCGGCAGCGGCGGCGGCGGCGATAGCGGCAGCGATAGCGACAGTGACAGCGATAGCGATAGCGACAGTGACAGCGCCAGTGACAGCGCCAGCGACAACGACAACGACAGCGACAGCGACAGCGCCAGCGACAGCGACAGCGACAGCGCCAGCGACAGCGACAGCGACAGCGACAGCGCCAGCGGCCTGCGCATCAACGCTACGCCATCCCTCGTTCGAAAACGCGCGCAAGGAGGCGAAGGCCGCCACCGCGAGTGCGACCGCCGCCAACCGATCCGGGCCGTCGGCGCTCTTGAATCCCAAGGCCTGTTCCGCCGGTCCCTCCGCCTCGCCGGTGATCGCCCAGACCGCGAAAATCGCCAGCACCGGATAGATCAGCGCCAGCAGCAGGCAGCGGTCGAGGGCGGGGGCCGTCCAGAGATGCGCCGGCTCGCGCAGCAGGAAGGCGCGCTGGGTCGGTTCGCCCTTGTCGTTCAGGAAAGCGTCGAGCCAGGCGAGGAATTTTTTCAGCCGCCGCGCATAAGCGTCCTCGCTGTCGCTATGCGCGGCGAGGCTCGCGCGCAGCGCGTCGAAATCCTCGCGGAGACTCGTCCCTGCGGCCTCGGCGCCAGCGCCCAAGAGTTCGTAGTTGTTGACGAGCCGCAGACTGAAGATGACGAGAGCGATGCTCGCGACGACCCAAATGAGCACCTTGACAGGTTCGCCATATCGGGCGGCGATTTCGGTCGAAATCCCACTCTTTTCCATGAAAGTGTAAAAACCGACAAGGATCGCGCCGATGACTCCAAGGATAGCGGCGAGCTGCTTGAAACTATCTTCCTTCATCCCCACCCCCGGCCAAACCCGTGGCGCGCAACAGTGCTATTATCCGATATTCGCCGGAGGGACCCCGATCGGCATGCAACCATCTTACCTTTTTGGCGCCTTTTACAAGGCGGAGGGTACCGGAGACCGCCGCCGGAGGAAAGGGTGGCGGACCACCGGCTGAAGCCGCTGTTGCGACAACGGAAACAGACAGATTACCGCTCATCAGGACGCACTGCCCCCGTCGTTTGGCTCCTGAGATCGGGTTCAATTGAACCCCACTTGGAGCGCCCCATGGGACCGGCCAATGCGCAGGGGGTGCGTCAGCAATAGGAGCCGCAAGGCCATAACCTGAGCTATGTTGGATTTTCGGTGACGGCGTGAATCAAGCGGCGGATTTCTTCTCGGACGCGACTTCGATTCCGTCGCGGAATGTTACACCGCTGACGACTTTCGGCAACTGATTTTGTCCCTGCAGCCGTCGCCAGCTTTTCGACGCGGCCATCACCAGCTTGAACACCATGAGACGCGCCGTGTCTTGTGAAAGGGCGCCCTTCATGCGGACCGTGCGATGCCGCACGGTTGCGAATGCGCTCTCTATCGGGTTCGAGGTGCGCAGATGCGTCCAATGATGATGTGGACGGCCTCTCCTCAACGGCATCATAGTGCCAAGGCGTGGTCGCCGGAGCGCCACAAAGAGGGAGACCGTCCGTGAAACAGTTTATCAGAATCGGAGTCGATCTGGCCAAGAACTATTTTCAAGTTCACGCGCTGGCGAATGAAGGCGGGCCTGCGGTGACGCGCAAATTAAAGCGCTCGAAGATGCACGAGTTCTTTGCGCAGATCGAGCCCTGCCTCATCGGCATGGAAGCCTGCGGCTCGGCGCATTATTGGGCGCGCGAACTCGAGACGATGGGCCACGAAGTGCTGCTGATGCCGCCGGCTTATACCAAGCCCTATGTCAAACGCGGCAAGAACGACGCGGTCGATGCGGAAGCGATCTGCGAGGCGGCGTCGCGCCCTGGAATGCGCTTCGTTCCGATCAAGAGCGCCGAGCAACAAGCGACGCTGATGCTGCACAAGACGCGCGAATTGCTGGTTAAACAGCAAACGATGAGTGTCAACGCCCTGCGCAGCCATCTTTCGGAGTTTGGCATTGTTGTCGCCAAGGGAATTGGCCGCGTCGACGAACTGCTCGAACTGGCCGAAAGCGATACGACCCTTCCCGAGGTCGCCAGGGCGGCCGTGAAGATTCTAGCCCAACATCTCGAAGGGCTCGACAAATCGATCGACGATCTGGAGAAGCAGATCGGCCGCGCCCATGCACAAAGCGAAATGAGCCGGTTGCTCGACCAGGTTCCCGGCGTCGGGAAAATCATCGCCTCGGTGATCTCGGCTAGCGTGCCCGACCCGAGTGTGTTCAAATCGGGCCGCGATTTTGCCGCCTGGCTCGGTCTCACCCCGCGCCAGAATTCGAGCGGCGGCAAGCAGACGCTCGGGGGCATCACCAAGCAGGGCAACCGATACATCAGGAAATCGCTTGTCTTGGGGGCAACCTCGCTGCTGCACGGTGTAGGCAAACGCAAAGGCGCCTTGCGCGACTGGATCGTCGCGCTGCTGGCGAAGAAGCCGGCGCGACTGGTCACGGTGGCCTTGGCCAATAAGCTGGCCCGGATCGTCTGGGCGATGATGAAGACTGGCGAATGCTTTCGCGCCGAGATGTTCGCAAAGGCATAAGGAAAAGGCCGCCATCGCTACAAGCTAGGGGGCCTGAGCTTCGAGTTTGGCAAGCGCATCGAAACGTGATGAACGACACGGTCGTGACCGAATGCCTGGAACACCCTGACGCCGAGCATGAGCACAAAGCTCGCTCCAATGATAGGGATCCAGTGCGTCGGACTTCATCAAGGCCAGCGGACGTATGCGCCGCACCGAAAGGCCGGACATATGACCGCAGCCGACCAAATCGTTCAACGCGAAGAAGAAAACGCTTGCCATGGGGCCGTTCTCTAATCGCGTCTCCCTTGTCAATGGTTTTGTTGCCGCCCCGGGTCACGGTTCTCTCCGCGGTCGGAATAATCCGCCGCAACATTTGGTCCGAAGCACAGGTGCTGCAATGTCCACAACGAGCTGACGTTCAATGACGCCGCTCAACGGCCACCCTCGCAGCCGCCCGTACCCTCGCCCGGCGGGCAACCATCACACCCGCGTTCTCTCGCGGATGAAACTCTCAAGAAAAGCGGTCAGGCAACGATCACGCGCTCCGCCCAGCGGAAGGGCTTTCCCGAACGCCAGACGCTATGCAGGACGACGGAGAGCTTTCTGGCGAGCGCGACCCGTGCTTTGCCAATGCCGGATCGCTTGGCGATCGCCAGCGCCCAATCCTTCAATTCCGAGGCTTTTTTGACCCGCGTCATGATCACGACGGCGGCCTCGTACAACAAAGTGCGAGCGAGCGTATCGCCACACTTTGATATGCGACCGCTTCGATCGACATCACCTGATTGATATTGTCGTGGCGTGAGCCCCAAATGTGCGCCCACGGATCGTGATTGCGGAAAACGAGCCGGATCCTCAACCGTGGTTACATAAGCAAGAGCCGACAGCACGCCGATGCCTGGCACGCTCATGAGCAGGCGGCAGGGAGAGTTCGACCTCACCAATACCCGGATTGCCTTATCGAAGGCAGAGATCTGCTCGCGCAGTTGCCGCCANNAAGCGCACGCGCGCGGTGGCTGTCGAACGACTTGACGTGAACCGACCGAAACCAGCAGAGCGGACTTGTTGAAGGAAAATCCGTGCCACGGTTGCAGTCGAGGGTTCGAATCCCTTCACCTCTCCAGCGTCGCTCACAGATCCGCTGCGACTTACCGCCAAATCTCGCCAAGGCGGAACGTGAGCGCTTGAGCGTTCGGCCATCCGGCTCGCACGAAGACGTCTAAGCAGTCCATCAGATCGTCGAGGCGATTGCTCTCCGCGAATACCTCGCAGTGATCCGCTAAGTAACGCTCCACAACCCGGACCACGAGATCGGATGCCATCGACTCGACCCCATAGCCATACCGCTCCGAGGTACGTACCGCGTGTGCGATCAGCCTAAACGTCTCCGGCGGGTCGACGGGGATGAAGGCTTCCAGCATCTGAATGAGATGGTGCGTGATTTGGGAGAATCCGGCTGTCGTCAGCTTCTCCAACATCGGAAGCGCCTCGCGAAAAAGGCGCTCCTGTTCTGGCGACAAAGGTGCGGCCGCTCCATCGTGGACGCCACCTACTGACAAGTGAAACTGTAAGGCGATCTCGTCGAGTACGCTCACCATGTCCTGGAACTCGGCCCGTCGGGCGGCAGGCCACGACGAAAACGCCGTCAGGTCGTTCTCGGCGAATAGCGCCGTCATGATCGCGACAGCCCCGTCGAGGGCATCTCGGTAGAGCTTGAGCACTTTGGCGCGGATACCGTGCTTCATGTCGCCAGCATCCAAGGTGCTCCCTGCCAGCAGCTCACCGGAATAACGGGCGATAAACGGCTTAACGTAGCCACTCTGATTCCGGATATCGGCCACGAGCGCGAGGGCGAAGTCGCGCGCCGCGCTATTTTCCGTCCAGATATAAGTATCGAAGATGAATGTGGTTGCGAACTCGCGGCAACGGCCGAGATCTTCGACCCCCGGCGTTTTGAAGCGCGAGAGAACATCGTTTGCGAGCCCGACCGCACGGTCACGATCAAGCTGAGCGATAAGGGAGAGCGCGGCAAGCGCCCCACAGATCACACTCTCCGAAGGATCAGCAGCAATGACATGTTCCAGCTCTGCCCAAACCCAGTCCGGCTCGCTCCTCGCAAAAAAGTTGATCCGTTCAATAATCTGATAACGCACATGCCCGACAGGATCGCGAGCAAGGGTGTGAACCAAGACCCTCAATTCCGCATCGGCGATTTCGTCAAATCGACTAAGGAACATAAGTCCCGAAGCCGCTGACGTTCTGGCTGAAGGCCCACCCCACGACACCATCGATCTGAATTCCTCTTCGACCTCCTGACGGAAAAGCGGGTTCGTCGAGTGGGCCGCGAAGCCCAAAATCTTCAGCAGCGACGAGCGAATATTTGACGATTTTAGAACCTCCGCATTCGCAAGCGTCAGCGGCACGGCTTTGTCGGCCAAGACGCCTGTGGCATGCTCGACGAGCGTGATGTCCGCGCCCTCCGCACCGCTGGTTTCAAGCGCTGTGAGCAGATCCGAAAGGACGGAAATCCGTTCGAGCGCGATCTCGGCGGTGATTTTCGCCCCGTTGTTTTCGGCTGGTAGCTCTTCGACCCTGCGAAGGGCGTCGCCCAACGACGCATTCGATCCAGCTTCGGTCGAGACACCTTGGGATTCGAGATAGGCATCCGTGTCGAATGTTCTCCACGACGTCGTGAACGTAACAGGCGGAGCGTTGGCCATTGCGCCACCACCATTATCGAGCGCTGCGCGAAACTCTTTCATTTCGGGAGTTTCGATCAACTCGACGGGCAGGCAACCCGAAAGTATCCGCTTTATTCGCTCCCCACGTGTTCCACTGAGGGCCAAGATTGCCAGCTCGATCGAACGCCTCTCATGCGAGGTGAGAGTTCGGTACGCAGCGGTGAGGTAATGACCGACCGAAAGTCGGCTGTCATCGCTGAGCATCACCGATGGTGCGCACGCCACCCCCGCCAAGCTAGGGCCGAATTGCTCTGGATGCACAGCGGCGGTGATAAACAAGCTCGCCCAAAGAACCGCACAGCCATCCTCGGCTCCGACTACCGCTACGATCTCGTCAAAGCGTTGCTTCGCGTCTTCTTTCCCCGCGAGCTCATTCAAAAAGGCATCAAGCTTAGTGACGAGGACCGGGGCGTCCTTTACGGGCCGGTAGCCACCTCGATACCAAAGGTGGCTCCAGTCGTCTCGGAAGAAGAACTCCCGCCCACCGTACCGGAACATCTGGGGCGAATGCGCTCCATTTTGGCCCGAGCTGTGCTCCCTCGCGATGTACCCTCTAATCGCACGGACAATCGCCAAGACTGCTGTCGCCGCATCGGTACGCAAGATCGCTGGAAGCGTTTCAGACAGCGTAAACCACGCACCTTCGTAGTCCTGCTGCTTGTGCGAACTAAGGGAGAGAATGTTGCTGTCGCCTATACTCGTCCTATCCTGAGATGCTTCGGCGTACCCGAAGGTGCGCTCGTATACTTCCACGACGAGCGCCGCATCATGTCTCGCAATCGGCAAGATGTGCCGGCTAATCCAAGGCAGCTCCTCATATCCATGCGCCCTGACGTGCTCGGGCGCGAGCGCTCGACGCAGCAGGGTCGCCGACGCGGCGGGATCACTTCCGAACGTCTCGGCAACAGCATTTAGCGCGTTGATGATGAGAAGTTTGGTCCGAGGATCACGAGACCATCCAAATTCGAGTAGACCGCGCGCCGCCCTCCCTGCTGCGGCGACCTGGACGGGTGTCATATCCTTGACCACCTCAGTGGCAGTGGCGAGCAATGGCCGCAAAGTGAACATCGCAACGTCTGACTGATCCTGCGATAGCGCTTCTGCGAATTCCATCCACGGGCCGGCATTGGCGCCCACGAGCGGGAAGCCCAGCCTGAGACGCACGAACAGCGCACCGACCAAATTCTGGCTGAAATTGATCGCGGCCCCGGCCTGGACTCCCTTGAGACTGTTGGCTAGTGGCGCGAGATCTCCTATTTCCAGCGCCGCCTCGGCAGCGACCGCGGGCGCCACAAGCCGCGCGACAGCAGGAAGGCTCGTTTCGCTCGTCAGTTTGAATGCGAGCTTCCAAAAGTCTCTTCGGTCCCCTCCCGCTGTCCAGGCGTCGGCGAGGGCAAGAGACAAGCTCGGATTCAGCATGAGCGACAACGCCCGCTCATCCTTCAGCAACTGCACGACCGCATCCGCATCTCGACCGCGCCTGAATATCAACCGCGCGACAGCGTAGTCGAAAAGGATATGATGCGTGAAAAGCAGCGAATCATCGGTTGCGCGACCTACGCTCATATCCTCCTGACGCAGTATGTCGCTGCGTTCGAGATCAACAAGCGCCTCAGATTTGATCTGGGGAAGCACCCTCGTCCGCGACGCCTGCAGGCTCTTATCGGCAATCATGTCGCTGACCGCTACACGCAGCGCATGTTCGCGATCATCGTGCTTGCCATCTTCCTGGCGAATACGATGATTCCAGTAAGTCGCCAGAAGCTCCGGTTGAGTCCGAATCGCGGCCAAGTCTGCACGAACCACACCGGTACTCAGCAGGTCAGCGAGCAAATGCAGGTTAAAGATGTTTCTCAGTAGTGGTCTTAACGAAGGCGTTGACTGCTCGAACAGTGCAGCAAGCGCAGGAACGGTCGTTGCTGTCTGCCGAATCTCATCATCGGACAATCGCTCAACCGCGACATGCCTCACCGATGGGAATTCCGGATCGACGTGCGCAGGCACGGGGGGCCTTCCCCTAAAGATCCGCGACCATTCCGCACCCTGGCGGAGATCGTATTTGCGCACGGAGGCCAATACCCGCCAACGCGAGCTAGAGATCGCCATCACGTCCGCGATGACCTCGCGGAGGACCGTCTGCGTTTCGAGTTTTCTGGCCGCATCAAGCGCATCAACCAGAAGCAGCGCTTCGGTGTCACCCGGCCAATTCGCTAGGACTTCTGGCAGCGGATGCTGAAGGCCGAGCTCGTTCGCGACATCTGAAATGCGAGACACATTGAACAAATCGACGGGCAGAAAAACAACGTCGCGTCGCGCCGCGACTAAGTCGCCCGCCAGTCCGTAGGCCAAGCCACTCTTGCCGGCGCCAGGATCGCCGACAAGAACGAGCGAGCCCGACAAGGCCGCTGTGCGCAGTTCCTCTTGCACTCTCCGTCGAACGATCGTTGTCGCGTCATCTTCCACCAGCCGGGTGTATCGCGGTCCACGTTGCAAACGCGCCTGTGTCCATTTTTTCAGTGCCGCGATATCGGCCCGATAGTCCGGAAGCGCGAGCAAGGAGATCCCCGCCGAGCTCAACACGCGCTGAATGCTGGCAAGGTCGGTGCCTGACCGGTCAGCCCGCAGACGTCCACACAGCTTTATGAGTTCAGCGAACGCGAGTCCTGCCTGAGCTGGCGTCGCCAACACCACACTGCGAAGAAAGTCCAGCAGTGCAAGTGCATCTGTTTGGTTGTCCTCGACATCTAAGACTTGAATCCAAATCAGGCGAAGCAGAGGTGCCAGTTCGTCTTGACTGGCGGCGACACCGTAAGCTGCCATCCACCGATCGCGAAGAACGGACTCGATGGTCTCTGCGACTTCCTTTTCGGCCGCGGATGTCTGTAGCTCGACTAAACCTCTCGCCTCAGTGCGATCTCTCAAACCACGAAGAAGCCGCGGCAAAACCTCGGTAATCTTTGCGCCACTCTGCCTTCGGGTAGTCAGCACCAGACGATCGACGGTGCTGTCGAGCGGAGTTGCCCATGCTGCGGTCGAGGAGTTCTCGGGACAGGACTTATGCTGACGGACGAATTGGTCTAGCGCCCTAACAAGGGGAGAGTCCCCAGCATCGCTCAGATAAACGGTTCGCTTCGCTTGCACGAAGATATTACCATCATCGCTCGTCTTGACATTCACATCATCGACCGGCACGTCGGTCTGGCAACTTGCCGAGACGAGCCTGACGTCGGCCGGAAGATCAAATAGCGGCTGAACCGCTCCTCCAAGCAGCACACGAGCGCAATACCAAGCCGCGACTCGTGTTTCGTAGTCGCCACCTGTGGCCTCCGCCTTTCCGCCGGATGTGCCCTTTTTTGTCATTTGGCGATCTCGTGGGGGTCCTTATTCATAGAGCTTCGCAATGTCCGCCATCGGTCGAAACAGCCTCAGAGGCAGGTCGGGAAACGGCAGGAAGCTCTGGCGGTCTTTGAACCGCCCAGAAGTGGTAGGCTTAGCATCGACAAGAAAGGTGTCAATCCGCCCGCCGTCGCGGCAGCAATTCTAAATCATCCTCCCCTCCCTGATTTCATCCAGCGATCTGTTTTTCGATTTCGGGCGGCGGTTTGGAGTTTACGAGAGTTGTCATGAGGGTTCGCCAATCTGGAAAGACGAGATAGGCGGTTATCGTTCGGATGTGTTCGAAGAAACGTTTTCTGGCGCGCTTGGCCTTGCGGGCGTCGCCCCATAAATCTTCGAGGCAGTCGCAAACGGTGTGGATAGCGAAGGCCAGAAGGTTCATGGCGGCGAACAGCATGGCGAGGTTCTGCTTGCCGTGACCGAAATTATGTTCGAGATGATAGCCGTTGTTTTTGATGATGTTGAAGCTCTCGTTCTCGATTTTCCAGCGCGCCCTGGCGCAGGCGGCGATCTCGGCGACACTTTCGCGCGAGACCGCAAGCGAGGTGACGAAGGCGCCGTCGTAAGTCACTTTGCCTTTAGCGTCGCTGATGGTGAGGCCGATCCAATTGACGCTGAGCGCATCCTTGCCGTCGCGCAGCGGCGCCTTTGAGAACCAGCGGTAGCGATAGGTAAGCTTCTTGCCGCCTTCTTTCCGGGTGATCGAGACTTCATCGAGCGTCGCTCCATGCATGAAGTCATACAATGTCTTGTGTGAATCCGACTTGGCCGTGAACAGGAAGTCGGCGCCGGTTGCCAGAACGGCTTCGCACAACGGCTGACAGGCGAACAGATCGTCGCCGAGATAGACGGGGCGCAGCTCCTTCACGCGCGCGCTATGCGCCGAAAGCCAGCGCTTGGCGGCGTTGCGCTCGCAGTCCTGTTTCTCCGCGCCGTCTTGCGTGGCGATGAACTCGGGCATCAAGGGCACGACCATATTGTGACCCGGCGCGACGATGGTCGCCGCCAGCATGGAGTGGTAAAACTCGGTCTTGCCATTCGAACGCTTGCGCGTCAGGCAATGCGGACAGCCGAGCTTGTACGAACAGAAATACTCGGTCCCGTCGAGGGCGATCAGCGCGCGTCCGCCAAGGCGCTCAAACTCTTTCATGCCGCCCTTTTCGCACATCGTTGCAACCACTTGATCGAACGAGGGTTGCAGATGTGAGGGATGGACGGGATCGAGCATCGAACGAATGTGATTGTCCGTCGGAATCTTCGCCATGCCGAACAGAGTATGGCAATTGGAGGTCTTGCGTTCGTCTTCGAGCGAGCGCTGATAGGAGAGAAACGACTCCGACTGCATGAAGAACAGCGAAAACGCCGACAGGCCGATGTCGGCCATCGAATAGTCTCCCCCCCCCCTTCCGCTTGTCCGGAAAGGCCGCGCAGGCATCATGTAGCCCGGTCAGGAGACGGTTGAGAATCAGCACCTCGACCTTGAATCAGAAGCCAAGGCTCAAGAAAACAAAAAATTCCAACCCAGGCCAGACCATTTAGAATTGCTGCCGTCGCGGAAGGAATCTCCATAGACGAACGTCCGCTTGCCGCCGTTGCGCGCTCCAAAGCTGCCCGTCCGCTCTCGGCCCATGTTTGCCATTGGCCGGATCCAGATTGCCCGAAAGCCGACATCGCTAAGGGCTGCAACGGGTCACAGTTTCGCCCGGCTCGGCGCTGACTTTGCGGGATAGCTTGTCCTTCGACTCCGGAAATTGGGGGGCGCCCCGCCGATTACGCAGTGCGTGGAAAGCGGTCTTAGCGGGACGCGCCCAGCGACGGCATCAAGGCGCATTGCGACACTCTGTCTGCTTGGGGTTTCGACTTGTACGCTCAGGGTATCCCCAACAGTCGCGTCAGGTCGTCGCCGAAGAGCGCCCAATTTATTCGCTTGAGCTCGTCGCCGAAAGCGTCCGCCAAGACCGCGGCCAGTCCCCATGTGCGATGGTGTCCCTTGGTCTTAAGCCCCATGACCTTCGCTATACCCACCTCTCCGATTATCTGGATCGCAATTTCGAACTCATGAGCCGAGGCGATCGCGTAGGGCATTTCGTCAAGGAGCGAAAGGTCGAATCCAGCTTCGCCAAGCAGGCGCTTCACTTGCGAATTAAGAAGCTCGTCGACGTGAGGGCTGAAAATGAACCAGTCTTCCATGGTCAGAATCAACGGATAGATCGGCCGGTCGTCGGGCGTCCAATCCGTCTTCGCGTCGATAGCGTCCTTGACGTTTCGATAGTGCTGGGCAATCGCCTTGGCCAGCACCACCACGTCCTTTTGCAGCGATTCCGTGTCACAGCGCGTTTTGGCGTCGAGCCGCAAGCGCTTGGTCTTGCATTCTATAAAAAGGTGCCCGCCGTTATCCGAAACCACCCAGTCCGTGCCGTGGTGCAAATTGTCGCCGACGTAATAGGGCTTTTCGGGACGGACGGAGAAAGGCGGCGCGAGGCACGCAGCTTTAAGCACGTCGCCAATGTAGGTCTGGAACGAGTTGCCGAAGGGATTGTCGAATCCCACAGCTTTGACAATGTCGTAGTAGATGCCAGAAGTGACCCGGCGAAGGAGGAGTTGAGGGAGCGGGCAAATCAAACGACCGGGATGGGAAGCGCCCAAGGAAACCAAAGGCGTTTCTTCCAAGGGATTCCATGCATAAACCCAGTCGCGACCATATGATTGATGCTTTTGGGTGTCCTCCTTGAGGCTCTGGATGCTGCGGCTCAGTCGCGTGAGGAAGGCTCGTGATTTATCGATCGGAATACCCAAGCAGGAATAATCCTGCATTAGGGAGAGATGGGGACGGTTACGGAAGCCTCCGGCGACGGCAGCGCCTAATTTGATGAACTCGTGCGTGGTCAAGCCAAGTTCGCGTTCGACGATCCGGCTAACTTCCGGGGATCCATAGACCCTGAAAGCGCGCGTCAGCGTGTTCGAAGAGGGTTTCAACTGCCACGGAAATTGACGGTGGGCCATCCTGTGAAGTTCGATCAGCACGTCTCGAGGTTTGTCGTCACTCAGTTCGAACGTCACCTCGTCGAGACGTCGAACATGGTCCACTGCCGTTACAAGATCGCCCCATTTCGCAAGGCACCCGTCTCCGCCCACGCCCGCGTTCAGGATCAACTCTTTGGCGATGAGGTCCAATTCCCATGGATGTAGCAAAGTTTTTAGCGCAACGAATTGGTACTTGGCGGGAGGAGCGACGGCGTAATGCGGAGGAAGCGGCTTATCGTCGTTGAGATACAGGGCATAATGCCAAACGTCCAACAAGGACGTTTCCAGATCGAACCGGCGCATGAAATTTCGAAACGGCTTGTAGTCGTCATAGAAGTCAGTCATTTCAACGCTCCATGAGCCAGGGCGACAACGTTTGTAACCGGTGCGACAGATGCACCACTCATGCGGCGGCTTTTTGAACCTCGGCTTCGCGCGCGGCTTTCCAGTTCCATGCGAAGAGTTCATGAAGCTGGTTGCTCTTCGTGACGCCGGAGACAATGCGTTCGACGACATCCGTCAGCCATATCTCTGGATCGACGTCGTTTAATTTCGCCGTGTTAAGTAGCGACGATATGATTGCCCATGTCTCGCCGCCGCCTGCGTCTCCGCAGAACAGACTATTCTTTTTTCCGATTGCAATCGGACGGATCGAACGCTCGACAATGTTGGAGTCTGGCTCCAATCGTCCGTCTTCAAGGAAAAGCGTGAGGCCCGCCCAGTGGCCAAGCGTGTAATCGATTGTTTCGCGCAACGGAGAGATTCTCGATATGCCGTCCTTCACCGCGACGAGCCGCGCGTGCAACGCTTCCATGATCGGCTTCGTTTCAGCTTGTCGCACGGCGCGGCGATTGTCGGCGCTGGTTCCCCGAACGCGCTTCTCGATGGCGTAGATCTCGGCCAGCCGCTCGATCACCTCCCGCGCGAACGGCGATTGCGTCGATTTGTGGATGGCGACAAACTTGCGCCGCGCGTGCGCGACACAAAACGCCAGGCGGATTTTGCCGTTCGTCGCCTTCCCCTTGCCGCCGGCTAACGACTTGTAGGCGGCGTAGCCGTCGACTTGCAGCACGCCCGAGAAGCCGCGGAGCTGTTCGGCGATCTCCTTCTTGCCGCGTCCTTCCGCGAACACATAGATGACCGCAGGCGGCGCGGGCCCCTTCCAGGCGCGATCGTCCGTCGCATGGGCCCAGAACTGGCAGGTTTTCGTTTGTTTGCGCCCGGGTTCGATGACTGGCATGGGCGTCTCGTCGCAGAACAGCCGGGGATAGGTGTGCATGTGGGCGAGTTGCAGGAGATAGAGACCCTTCAGCATCCACGCCAATTGCTTCATCCAGCGCGCCAGCGTCGAGCGATCGAGATCAACGCCGAGCCCGGCAAGGATTTGCATTTGCCGGTAGAGCGTCGATTGCCATCCGTATTTGGCGACGGCGATGTGGCAGACGAGCGCCGTCGTCACCATGCCGCCCTCGATCAATCGCGCGGGCGCTTTCGCCTGAATGACCTTTTCCTCGCAATTCCGGCAGGCGTATTTGGGACGGATCGTGCGCAGAACCCGCACTACCGCTGGAACCCGATCGAGCGCCTCGCTCGCCTCCTCGCCGATGCGATGCAGCTTGCCCGCGCAACAGGGACAGACGGTCGTGTCCGGTTCGATCGTCACCTCGTGGCGCGGCAGGTTCGCGGGCAAGGCTCCGATATTGCGTTTTGATTTTGCGCGTGGACGCCGCGCGCGCTCGTTCGTCGATGCCGCGTCGTCGTTGACGGGCGGCGGCGCAATGCTGGCGGCATCTTCCAGATCGAGGGGAAGTTGTTCGGCGAGGATGACGGACAACCGCTCCGACCGCGCGCCAAAAATAAGCCCTTTCAAATTGGCGATCATCGCGCGCAAAGACTCGTTTTCCGCGTCGAGCCCGAGCGCCAGTTCGGCCAGCAAGGCGAGGTCGGAGGGAAGGTTTTCAGGGCGAAGCGCCATAAGCTCAAGCTAGCGCAAGATACTCTAAAATGCCAGTAAAATAAGGCGTTTCACGCAACAATTGTCGGGCGCTTCACGACCTTTGGAACCACCCGCGACCATTCCGAAAGCCCCTCGACAAGCATGGCCAACTGCGTCGCGCTGACGCGCATGACGCCATCCTTGACGGGAGGCCAGGCGAAATGCCCTTCCTCGAGCCACTTCGTCGCCAGAATCATGCCCGTGCCGTCGAACATCAAAATCTTCAACCGATCGCGGCGCTTCGAGCGAAACACGAAAATATCGCCGCAATACGGATTGCCCAAACCCTCCGCGACCAAGGCGACGAGGCCATGCACGCCTCGCCTGAAATCGATTGGCTGCGTGGACACGAACACGCGCGTCTCCGAGGCGAACGAAATCATCGCGCCGCACGCAACGCCGATATCACCGCATCAAGCGTGGCGCGGTCAACGCCCTTGGGAACCCGGATCGTCGCGCCGCCAATTTCGATTTTGATCGCGCCCGAAGTCGCCGGCCTCGAGACGGAAGCGGCGCTCTTTTCGCGATGCGTCGCGTCGCTTTCCACGAGCACCGTGGCGAACAGCTCGCGTTTCGTCGGGGGTGAGGCGGCCAACGCTCGCGCCTGTCGTCGCCAGATGTTCAGCAGGCCGCGACTCACGCCATTGCGTCGCGCGACCTCCGAAATATTCGCCTTCGGTCGGAGGCTTTCACCAACGATCCGGTCCTTTTCCGCCGGCGTCCAATCCCGTCGGCGGCGGTGTCCGGTGATCACCTCGACCCGGCGATAAGTCCTGTCATCATGCATGGCATCAACCATGGCATTAGCCATCCGAGCACTCCGTTGAGTTTTTGATCTCGCGCGGGAGTGTCGCTCATCCACGACAAATTACGAGGTGGGTCGGTCGCGCCGGTTACCAACGATTTTATTCTGGCTCCCTCATCAGGTGAGATTTTGGCATGTAGCGGCGCGCATTAGAGTCGTCCGCACTGGGTCAAAAGCAGAGATGCTACTGGCCCAGTTCCCGTTCGCGACGCGCCTTCACCGATTAGCACGTTCCACACGCGAGCTGTTGAAGACGCTGGCGCAAATCGCCGAGCCCGGAACGTCATGCTCTTCGGTGCGGAGTGAGCCGGAGCGACGACCAGCCCGTGATTCTGGACCGGCGCCTATTGCGCCGCCGTTCTTTTCGGGTTGGTGCCCGGACACCAGATCGCCAGCCTTGCCGTTTCACAATTTCTTGCGCGCGAACGCTGGACGAGATCGAGCCAAGGATTCCGTGGCGTTTTTTGCGGCGCGGCCCGCTCTTGTGCGGCCCGGTTTCGCGCGTGACGATCAGCTCGGTTTTGCCTTACGTCTTATTTCTGGCGACGGGGGCGGATTGAAATTGCTTCGTCCAGCACCCGTGCTCAGCCCACTGGAAAAGCGATGACCCGTCTGCATGGCTCTTTTTCCTACGATCGCCGGCCACGATAGAAACCCGTCGCGGCAGCAATTTTCCCCTTGGCGCTACGCGTCAATTCCTCGCGAAAGACAAAATTGCCGCCGCTCGGGGTCCGCCGCTGCGCTTTGGCCTCGCGCCGCCTACGGCGCTTCGGTTCCATCGCGTCCTATGGCGCTCATAACGGAAAGCCATCGCAAACGGGGCATCGCCCCAATGATGGAGCGCACAAGATGAAGAACTTCGCTGAATTTCAGATCCTCGGCCGCGTCGGCAAGATCAAGCAATTCGACGGCAAGGTGAACGTCACGGTTTGCGCGAATTATCCGACCAAGAAGGACGCCGAGACTCGCGAGAATCCGCACTGGAATGAGGTCTCGATCTTCTCGGAGGCGGTTCGCGACTACGCTACGAAATATGTCAAGGCCGGCGACCTGGTTCTGGTCCGGGGCCGCATGAAGCAGAACAGTTTCGAGCGCGACGGCGAGAAGGTTTACACGGTCGATTTGGTCGCGGAGGACTTCTCAATTCTCGCGTCGAAAAACCAGAAGGCGATTGAGGCTTCAGCGCAGCCCAAGCCCGCGAAGAAGCCCGCGCGCAGCCGGAAGTAACCCGAGCGGGGCGGCATCGAAGCCGCCCCTTCCCCAACCTCTCGCGACAGGATAGAGGCGCTCGCGCTCATTTGGCCGACTTTGCCGCAGGCGCGGCCTTGGTGGTTTTCTTGGCTTTCGCCGCCGGCTTCACCAATGGCTGCGCATCGAATTCGAAACTTCGCGCGCCGAGCGAGCCCTCGAAAATCATCCCGATCTCGCGTTTGTGCAAATGGAAGAGAACTTCCGTGTTCGCCACTCGCACCGTCAAGTTTGTTGCCGTGAGTTTCACAATCTCGGCATCCAGCGGCTCCTTTGGCCGCTCAATGTCGGTCAGCGAAATTCGTGGTTGAACGTCCGAGATCGTCACGGCCTGCCCTCCAAATGCGCGGTGGATTCACGAAAAAGCCCGACTGCGAGGGCCGGGTTTCGTTGATAGTACTCAGGGCGGGAATTACCATTCTCCGCGCCGCGCCGCATCAATGAACTTTTATGCCTTCATGGCGCCGCCGCGCCTGCCGCCGCTACCCGTGGCAGCGACAAGATATTATGCGAACACCGTTTCCGACACCCACCGCGCGAAAGCCGCCGCCGGGCGCGTCACCCAGCGGTCGAGCCCCATGGTCGCGATAGCGACAGCCGCGAGCGCCGCCATCATCGACACGGCGACCGGGGCCAAGCCATGAAGCGCGGCGTGGACGCCCCACAAAAGCGGCAGATGAACCAGATAAGCCGAATAGGACAACTCACCGAGCTTGCGCGCGACACGCGCCCTGCCCCGCGCTTCCCGCTGTTCCCGCGTCGCTGCGGACGCCACGACCACCCCAAAGATCGCGGCTATCGCGACCAGCCCGAAGCCGGAGCCCCGGCCTGACAACACCCGCGCTAGGATCGAGGCGACCATCAGCCAATAGGTAGCAAGTCCCAAGGAGACGCGGGGAAGCTTGACGAGCCAAGCCGCGCGTTGCGCGAGCTGGCTCGTCAACATAACGCCGACGATCAAACCGTCGGGCCGGATCGCCCACCAGAACTGGCCGGCAGGGCGAGAAGAAGCAGCGCCGAGCGCCAGGAGCGCCAGTCCGCCCAGCGTCAGCGCGCGCGGCGGCAGCAGAACCAGCAGCGGCGCCAGCGCGTAAAATTGCATTTCCAGAGCGAGCGACCAGAAATGCGAGGAGACCAGCGAATCCCCGCAAGACGTCACGCCCGCCCAGCAATTGCCCCAATGAAAGTCGGCGTAAAATCCGGCCGCCGCCGCCAGATCGCCGATCGACGCGCCATCCGAGCCGCTCGCACCTTGCAGGGCGGCTATCGCGGCCACCGTCGCCCAGGCCGGCAGCGCGATACGAATTGCGCGCCTGATCCAAAAAGCCGCCGCCCCGCACCAAAAGCTTTGTGGCGCCCGGGCGATCATGCGCGTGGCGTTCTCAAAGATCACGAAGCCGGAAATCACGAAAAACAGATCGACCCCGACGCCAAGCGCCGGCATCGCCAGCCCAAAGGCGATCGCGGAATCGTCGCGATAGACGAGCGCGACATGGGATAGGATCACGGCCGTAATCGCGAGGCCGCGCAACTCATCCAGGGCTATGAGCCGCCGCTCCGTCACCGGCGGCCGCGAAGCGATTTGTATTTACAAATATGCATTTACGCATATGCTCTATTGTAAATACGGAGCCATGTCCATGCCGCTTAATATTCGCGACCCGCGCGCCGCAGAACTCGCCAAGGAGCTCGCCGCGCGCCGCAAAATCACCATGACCGCCGCGATCATCGAGGCGCTGCAGAACGAAATCAAGCACGAACGGAATAAAGTGCCGCTACGCGAACGGTTGGCGCGGCTCGCGCTCGCCACTCGCGCGCTCGCTGGTCGCAAGGGACGAGCCGTCCCTCGATCCGAGATCGACGATATGTGGAGCCGATAATGTTCATCGACACTTCTGCCGTCGTGTCGATTCTTATGGGCGAGCCGGCCGCCGACCGCCTCGCCGACGCTATCGCGGCCGCGAAACAGCGGCTCACGTCGCCCTTGGTCCGGTTTGAGGCCTGCATGGTTCTCTCGACCCGGCTCGACATCGCGCCGCCTCTCGCGGAAAAGCAGTTCGACGCATTTCTTGTCGAAGCCGGGGTGACTGTCATTCCGATCACCGACAAGATCGGCGCAATGGCTGTCGCGGCGCTCGAGCAGTTCGGCAAGGGCCGAAGCAATAAGGCGAAACTCAGTCTCGCGGACTGCATGTCCTACGCGTGCGCCAAAAGCTATCGCGCTCCCATCTTGTTTACGGGGCGGGATTTCGCGAAAACCGACCTCAAAATTGCGTTGGTCTGATTATCGCGAGCCTGTCCGGGGCAGACTCCAATCCCGTCGAAGCCTCGCGTCTAAAGCCGGCCGCGCGTCTTCGCTCTGGCGAGCGACGATCTTGCTCGCTGGTTTCGTTCCTCCGCTCGCGCGCGGCGCGACACCAGAGTTATTAAATTGTCGGGCGACGCCCTACCCTATTTCACAAGGCGCGCGCCGGAGCGGCGCACCACATAAAGGTGATCGTCCCAAGCCCCCAAGCCTATCGCCGTGCTCAAATGGTCAACCGCGCTGTGCGCGGCCCTTCACTTCGTTGCGGCCCTTTGGGTGACTCGCTTTCCGCGCGGCGATGACGCTGGAGCTGTCGAAACGAAGGATGTCTTTTAGAGTTTCGA
>PLZT01000240.1 GCA_003152255.1 Methylocystaceae bacterium
ACGCCAACGATCAAACCGTCGGGCCGGACCGCCCACCAGAACTGGCCCGCAGGGCGAGAAGAGGCCGCGCCGAGGGCGAGGAGCGCCAGCCCGCCCAGCGTCAGCGCGCGGGGCGGCAGCAGAATCAGCAGCGGCGCCAGCGCGTAAAATTGCATTTCCAGAGCGAGCGACCAAAATTGCGAGGAGACCAGCGAATCCCCGCAAGACGCCACCCCCGCCCAGCAATGGCCCCAGTGAAGGTCGGCGTAAAATCCGGCAGCCGCCGCCAGATCGCCGATCGACGCGCCATGCGCGCCGCTGGCGCCTTGCATGGCCCCTATCGCCGCTACCGTCGCCCAGGCAGGCAATGCGATACGAATGGCGCGCCTGATCCAAAAGGCGACCGCGCCGCGCCGAAAATTTTCCGGTGCCCGGGCGATCATTCGCGCGGCGTTCTCGAAAATCACAAAGCCGGAAATCACGAAGAACAGATCGACGCCGACGCCAAGCGCCGGCATCGCTAGCCCGAAGGCGATAGTGGAATCGTCGCGGTAGACGAGCGCGACATGGGATAGGATCACCGCCGAAATCGCGAGGCCGCGCAGCTCATCGAGGGCTATGAGCCGTCGCTCCGTCATCGGCGGCCGCGAGGCGATTTGTATTTACACATATGCATTTACGTATATGCTCTATTGTAAATACGGAGCCATGTCCATGCCGCTCAATATTCGCGACCCCCGTGCCGCCGAGCTCGCCAGGGAGCTCGCCGCGCGCCGCAAAATCACCATGACCGCCGCGATCATCGAGGCGCTGCAAAACGAAATCAAGCGCGAATGGGACAAAGTCCCGTTGCGCGAACGGCTGGCGCAACTCGCGCTCACCACTCGCGCGCTCGCCGGTCGCAAGGGACGGCCGGTCCCGCGATCCGAGATCGACGATATGTGGAGCCGATAATGTTCATCGACACTTCCGCCGTCGTGTCGATTCTTATGGGCGAGCCGGCCGCCGGCCGCCTCGCCGACGCCATCGCGGCTGCGAGACAGCGGCTCACCTCGCCCTTGGTCCGCCTTGAGGCCTGCATGGTTCTCTCGACTAGGCTCGACATCGCGCCGCGTCTCGCGGAAAAGCAGTTCGACGCATTTCTTGACGAAGCCGGCGTGACCGTCATTCCCGTCACCGACAAGATCGGCGCAATGGCTGTCGCGGCGTTCGAACAGTTCGGCAAGGGCCGCAGCAAGAAGGCGAAACTCAATCTCGCGGACTGCATGTCCTACGCTTGCGCCAAAAGCTATCGCGCCCCGATCCTATTTACGGGGCGGGATTTCGCGAAAACCGATCTCAAAATCGCGTTGGTCTGATTTTTTGTGACGCTTGTTCGGGGCGGGCTTCAATCCGTCGAAGCCTCGCGTCCAAAGCCGCCATCGCGTCTTCGCTCGGGCGGCCGATGGTCTTTCTCGCGATTGCCTTTCCTTCGCTCGCGCGCGGCGCGACGCCAGAGTTTCTAAATTATAGGGCGTCGCCCTACCCTATTTCACAAGGCGCGCGCCCGAGGGGGGCGCCACATAAAAACGATCGTCCCAAGCCCTCAAACCTATCGCCGTGCTCAAGCGGTCAACCGCGCGATGCGCGGTCCTTCATGTCGTTGCGGCCCTGCGGGTGACTCTCTTTCCGCGCGGCGATGACGCTGGAGGCGTCGGGGCGAAGGATGTCTTTTAGAGTTTCGACACAGCTGCGCAGCGTCTAACAAAGGATGCCCGGCAGGAGCAGGAAGGCAACAAGTAAAACTGACATTTAGCTAAATAAAACAACGTGTTATATGTTGTTTTGCTTGCTATTCCTGCATAAAGCCCTAGTATGGGGACTGTCGCAAAGGAACTGTCCTTTGTGTCGCGGTTTGGAAAGAAAGCACATGCGCTCGACAAATCTTTTTATCGTTCGTGGTTACACCGGCGCCGACGCGAAACCCGTGGGCAAGGCGGCGAAAGTCAGCATCGCCACAACGCGTGTTTGGTACGACGACAAAAACGCGAAGGTCGAAAAAACGGACTGGGTTACGGTGACGATCCTGAACGAGAAGGCCGTCGCCTTCGCGCTCGACAACGTCAAAAAGGGCGATCCGGTCTATGCCGAGTGCAGAATTGCCGATGGCTCCTACGAGAAAGATGGACAGAAGATTTATACGACCGACATCATCGCCAACACCTTCGATCTTCTCAAGCCGCACGACGCCGACTGACCGCAGCCATGGCGGGCCTAGAAATAGCGCCCGCCGCTTTTTTGCTGTTTAACGCCCCATATCAGGGACACTTCGCGGGTGCGCAAATGTCAGCTTTTCTTGTCGATGAAATTCATATCAATCTCATTGTGACCGCCGCCATCGACTTGGGGCTTGTCACCAATCTGCCGCCGGCAAATGACGGGGTGACGATCACGGAGGCCAACGCCGAGGCTTTTGGGCGGATGCTTTGGGCCGAGAACGCGCGCAGCGTCGGCTATCGCTATCCCCTGGACGACAACAGCGAGCTAAACGCCGAGGCAGCCGGCTATCGGTTTAAGCGTTATCCGCCGCTCACGCCTCACGCCGCCGCGAAGATCATCGCCGCATATAATTATCAGGCTTGCGAGACGCCCGATTACGACGAGACGCCCGCGGCCCACGCGGTCGCGGCTTTCGCTCCGCTGTTGCCGGTTTACACCGGGGCCAATGAGCGCCCGGAGTTTGCCCGGATACCCTGGGGCGTCGACGACGAGAGCGCCGCCCGCAAATGTTTTGCGAACCGGACTCCGCCGGCGACTGCCGCGACGATTGCGAAAATGGCCGACTTCGCCCGGGAAGGGCAAGGCCCGCGAACTCGCGCTTAAAACCCTGCCCCGATGTTTTTAGCTGACGCTTCAAAGCGAGGATTTAACAAATGAACTCTTTTGAGCAAAAGCAAGGCGCGCGAAAAGAGCGCCTTGAGGCGCGCGCGGGCACCCTGCGAGCAGAAGGCGAGGCGCGGATATCGAGAGCGCGGAAAATGGCCGATATCATCCCGTTCGGCCAGCCCATCCTGATCGGCCATCATTCGGAAAAGGGGGACCGAAGCTACCGGGCCAAGATTCACGCGAATTTCGGCAAAGGTTTTGATGCCCTGAAGGCCGCCGGAGAGATGGCGGCGCGCGCCGCGAGCGTGGGAAACGGAGGAATATCGTCCGACGACCCCGAGGCCGTCGACAAGCTTAGGGCCGAACTGGTCACGCTTGAGGCGCAACAGGCCCGGGCGATCCTCGCAAATCGGCTTGTTCGCAAGGAAGACAGGGACGGCCTCGCCGCCGTCGGCTTTTCCGCCCCGGAAATCGCCGGGCTGTTCACGCCCGACTTTGCCGGACGGCTTGGCGTTCCCGCTTTCCGCCTCACCAACAACAGCGCGAATATGCGGCGGATCAAGGCCCGGATCGAATTGCTTGAGAAGCAGGCGACGCGCGAAACCAAAGAGACGCAACACAAAAGCGGCGTTCGTCTCATCGAAAACGCCGAGGCGAACCGGCTGCAGCTGTTTTTTGAAGGCAAGCCGAGCGCGGAGGTTCGCGCCGAGCTGAAAAGCCACGGCTTTCGATGGGCGCCGAGCGAAGGCGCTTGGCAGCGCCAGCTCTCGAACGGCGCGCGTCATGCCGCCGACTGTGTCTTGAGAAAGCTTTCGAATTAAGACGGATGGAGAGCCGCCCCGCCTGCAAAGGAGCGGGCGGGGCGCGCGCTTCGCGCATGGGGAAACCCCCAAGCCCGTTTCCCCAAACCCCTTCCCCGCCCATGGCAGGCCCTCGCGGCTCTTGCGAGCCGCAAGGGAACTCACTTTCTCTGCGCGGCCGCGCCGATCACCGGCGCGGCAAGCTGCCGATCGACGTAAATCCCTACTCCCGCGCCCGTGGCGAGCAACATCGCCCCGAGCGCCATTCCGGCGACGCCCCAGCGGATGCTCTCGCGCCGCGCGATGTCGCGCGCGACATCGCGCGCCACCGACCCGACCGCCTTGGCCAGGTCCGCCCGCGCCGTCGCGATGCTGGCCTTTAGCGACTCCTCCGCCGCGGCTTTCACATCGCCGAAAATCCTCGAGGCTTCCGCGCCGATGGCTTTGGGATATTGCGAATAAAGACTGTCGTAAAATTGCAGCGCCATCAGGATCGACCAAATAGCATCCGCATCGCGGATTCCGAGCGAGCTTTTTATGTGGTGCAGTCGCTCTCTCTCGGTCGCCGTAGGCGCCCGCCCAACCAGCCGGCCAAAATTCGTTGCGAGATCGAGGCCCGGCGTGTCATCGAGCGCGAGGTCAGATTCATTTGTCATTGTCGATCACTCAACGACTTGCGAAAACATCGTTTTCGTCGCGCCCACCCATCGCCTCAATTCGGACCTTTCGCCCAGATCGAACTCTTTCAATCCATGTTCTAGAGTTGCCCGACCTGTGTAGAGCAGGTCCGCCACCCTGTCGGCCAGATCGGGGAAGGTCACCGACTTGCCGCCGGCCCCCTCTACGTCCTTACGAATCTTTGACGCGTTAAATGTCTCGAACTTTCGCTCGTCGCCAAAATAGCCATTGCGGATCACGTGAACGAGCCCATTCGGGATTGCTCGCATGAAATCCTGAAGCAAAAGCAGGCTGTCTTTTTGCCGGTTAATCACCCAAAGCGTAACCAATTTACGATCCAGCTCGGGCAAAGACCCGTTCAGGTTTTCGCCATAGGCGGCGACGCCAAGGTTGTTTCGCGCCGCCGTATTCACAACCACTATTTTGTCTTTGTTCTGGACGCAAAGATTCACAAGTTGCATCCAACCATCGACCTCATCCAAATTCAGGAGCTCGGTCGGGACAATTTGTTCGTAGATTTTCGACACGTCGGGATTTGACGTATCCGTGTCGATGAGCAAGACCTCACGTCCAATCTCTTTTAGATAATGGAGCAGCGCCATAGCGACCATTGACTTGCCCACACCTCCCTTACTGCCGCCAATAAAATATATACAATCCGACATAATTACACTCCAGCTTCAGATTTCATCCGGCTCATCTCTTCTCTCGAAGCCGCCGTATTTGGCATTGCCTTGCGGCTTTATCCCGACGTCCATGGCCTCCTTTGGTATGGCAATAACTGGTTTTACCGCCGGCCTTTCGGCTGCGGCTATTAAATCTGGTTTACGAACCGTAGGAGGATTCGTGGTGACTTTATCGCGGGCGAGCGCCGAACCTTTTTTCAGTCTTTTTCCAGGACGAAGCGCGGCAATCTCCGTCGCATTCATGCCGTCTTCAAAGTAGCTGAAGAACGTCGTTTTGGAGATTTTCACGCCGCTATTATTTAGCTCGGCGATAATCTCGGGCCACGACAGAGAATGGGCCGTGCGCAGTTCGATAATGCGCGGGCGCAGTTTTTCAATGAGCTGACGAAGCTTCATAGGCCGTGTAGTATGGGCTCTTCTGCAATTTTTGTGG
>PLZT01000746.1 GCA_003152255.1 Methylocystaceae bacterium
TGTTTTGATATCTCACGACGCTGCTCGGAATTATCTTCCGTCCGGTGTGTCGAGGCCGAACCATTTGTCTTTGACTTGCTCGTAGTGGATCGTTGGATCGTATTCCGCGACATTGAGGTTCAGATCGCGCACCGACAAGCGGCCGACCGCTGCGAGGGCGGCGAAGGACGCGACCACGCGATCATGCTGCGCGATGACGAGATTGACCCGCGCGCTCAACAGCGCCTGTTGCGCGTTGAGGATGTCCAGCGTTGTTCGCTGCCCGACTTTCGCCTCTTCACGCACATCCGCGAGCGATTTTTCCGAAGCCGCGACCTCCACCTGGCTCGAGACAATCGACGCCTTGGCCGCTTGCAACTGCGCGTAAGCAAAGACGACGCTCCTGCGCACGTTGTCCCGCTGCACGTCGACACGCAGTCGCGCCTGGCCCAATTGTTCCTTGGCTTTGCGGATCGAGGCATATTCCGAGCCGCCCTGATACAGGGGGACATTCAGCGTCGCCGCCGCCAGAGCATAGAACTGCCGGGTGCCCGTCCAGCCCATAAAAGAATCCCCTTGCGGCGAGACTTGCGCGCCTACCGCCAACGTCGGCGCCAAAGCGCTTTCCGCCAGTTTCACCGCCTCTTCCGCCGCATCGACCTGATGCAGCGCCGCAACCACGGCCGGATGCTCTACGAGTGCGAGGGAAACCGCATTTTCCATCGATCTGGGCAACAGCTTCTCGACAGTCCCCGCAGGCTCCAACCGCTTGGGTTCGACACCCACGACCTGACGGTATGTGGCCCCGCTCATTTGGAGAACCGCCTGGGCGCTAAAGAAATCTGAACGCCCGTGCGCCAAGGCGGCCTCCGCCTGCGCGACGTCCGCGGCGGTCACCTCACCGAACTGGTAACGTACGCGTGTATGCCTGAGTTGCTCCTCTAACACGGCGTTGTTGTTCTTGCGCAGACCTAGGATCGCCGTATCGCGTAACACGTCCATAAAGGCGATGACGCCGTTCTGGAGGATGGTCTGCTCGCTGGCGCCAAGGTTCGCCCGCGCCGCGAACACGCCAGACTCGGCTTGCCGGACGGCGCTCTGCGTGCGGCCGCCATCGAAAATGGTCTGGGATACGGAAAGCGTCGCGCTACGCGGCTTGCCCAGATATTCGTCGGTGAAATATGCGCGTTGGCCGGTCGCGGTGCGGCCGGACGGAATTTTGATGGTGGAAAATTCCGGCCCAATGGAAGCGGCGAGGCCCGCCTTCGGCCGCATTCCCGCGAGCGCGTTCGTCGTATCCTCGTCCTGCGCCCGGACGCCGGACCGTTGTTGATTGATCTCGGGATTGCTGGAATAGGCTCTTGCCAACGCGGAATTCAAGGTTTCGGCGACAGCGCCTTGGCCGGGGAGTCCGATGAACGACGTAACCAATGCGGTAACGCCCAGCCCGGTCGGAAAGATGCGCGCACGCCCACTGGCGCGACGCATGAGACAGCGAGACGTCGCAAACCAATATGTCATCGAACGCCAGCGTCTCAATGGATCATGCCCCGCTTATATCGCGTTGGCGCCTTCAAATTGCGCTGACAACCCGTGAAAGCCGCTCCGCGACTTCCTCGGCTATTTCCGCGAGCGCGGGATTTCCGATTCCACGCATCGCCACGCGGGGATCGATGGCCGCTATGTCCACCTCGCCGCCGTCCTTCTCCTGGACGACGACGTTGCAAGGCAGCATCACGCCGATTTTGTCTTCAACGCTCAGCGCCTTGTGCGCGAAGCCCGGATTGCAGGCGCCGAGAATGCGATAACGTTTCATCTCGACGCCGAGCTTTTGTTTCAACGTGTTCGCAACGTCGATTTCGGTGAGGACGCCAAAGCCTTCATCCTTCAACTTCTCTATCACTTTCGATACAACGGCGTCGAAATCGCCCTTCGGCGACTTTGTGATGTAGTAGCTCATGGCTGGCGTTCTCCAAAATTGCCGTTACGCGTTTGTCCCGGAGCGCAAACGAACGATTCCAAGCGCCTTCATTATGACGCGCTCATACACAGGCTCGCAATGCCCCCTGCGAACCTTGCGCATAAAATACTTCTCATAGGCCACTTTAGCCAGATGCACCCAATAGCCTTGGGCCGACCAGTTGATATTGCGCGGCGGGATTTGCGGCTGGGCGACAAAGATGATGCCGTTATCGCCAAAATCCGCGAGACAAACCGCGTTCCAAGTTCCCTCGTGCGTCGCTTCCTTGCCTGCGATCAAGTCTCGGATGTTGTGCGCGGCCGCCGTGCACATGGATTCGATCATGTAACCGGTCTTGGGCATGCCCACCGGCACCGGCGTCGACTCGAATGGCGGAAGCGCGACGCAGACGCCGATCGAAAAGATGTTGGCGTATTTGGCGTTCCTCTGCTTTCCGTCGACGGTCACGAAGCCGCGCGGATTGGTCAGACCCTCGATCCATTTGCCGTCCTCGCCCTTAAGGCAGTCGACGCCGCGGAAAGCGGGAAGGAACATCGTGAACTTCGACGCGATCTTATGCGTTTTCTTTTGCGATCCGTCCTCATTGAATTCCGTCGCCTCGACCGAATCGGCGTTGATGCGGTCGATTTTCGCGTTTGTCACCCATTTGATGTCGCGATCGCGCATCACGGATTCCAGCATGCCCTTGGTGTCGCCCACGCCGCCGAGGCCGAGATGGCCGATATAGGGTTCGGAAGTCATGAAAGTGATCGGCACGCGGTCGCGAATCTTGCGCTTGCGTAGATCGGCGACCGCCGTGAGCGCATATTCATAAGCGGGGCCAAAGCAGGACGCGCCCTGCACCGCGCCAATGACCATCGGGCCGGGGTCCTTGCAGAATTCTTCCCAACGCTCGCCGGCTATCCCGGCGTGATCGACGTGGCAAACAGATTGTGCATGCCCGCTCGGTCCCAGTCCCTCAACTTCATCGAAGGCGAGGTGCGGGCCAGTCGCGATCACCAGATAGTCATAGAAAAGCGTCGAACCGTCGTTCAACTCGACTAGGTTTTCTGAAGGCTTCACGCGTTTTGCGCCAACGGACGTGAAACCGATCTTCAACTTCTTGAACACTGCGGGAAGATTGACCTTCACGTCGCCCGGCTTGCGCCAATTGACGGCGACCCAGGGGTTCGACGGCACGAACTGGAAGTAGTCAGTTAGTGAAACGACGGTGATGTCAGCTTTCTTGCCGAGCAGTTCCTTCAGCTCGAAAGCCATGGGCACGCCGCCGATGCCGGCGCCCAATACAACAATCTTGGTCATGGCGTCTCTCTCTTTTTTGCGCAGATTCCATGACGCAAAGCGCTGGTCCGCGGCGTTTTGTTGGGCATTGGGATTAGAGGTTTACCTGCGCGAATAGGTGCTCACGCCAAGCAGGCTGTAAAGCGGGCAAGTGCCGATAAAGGCAGTGAGCAGAGGCACGACTCCGATCCAGCCAACCCAATTCCAGCCGGTGCTGGGCAAGCCGAGTTTGAGCGCATAGGCAATCAGCATTAGGCCGATGACGATACGCAATGCACGATCGATGGTTCCGACATTGGTGACCATATTTTATCTCCTGACGACCAAAGACGCCGCGTTTATGGACAAAGGCGGCGCGCTAAAACGCCGCGCCCGGCTTTACGCCGAATTTCTTCAAAATGAGCGCGAGCGGGCAGAAACTTGTAAAGGCGGCCTGGAAAAGATTCAGCCCGACAAAGGCTGCGAGCAGCAGCCACCACGGGCCGAAGAGATCGGCGAGCCCGAGGCTCACAAGGATCATGGCGCCAGCGAAAGCCATAATGATTCGGTCTATAGTCATGCGGCGCGTCCCTTCGATTTTGTGAGGCCGAGCGAACAACTCGCCTTCGCGCTTACCTTTTGTCCCGCCTTCTTCCGCTTTTGTTTTGCATCGCATTCGTCGGCGCAAAACAATTCGTAAAGCAAAGCTATCGCCCGCGAGACATTGGCATTGGCGAGCGAATAAAAGATGGCCTGCGATTCTCGTCGCGTTGTGACGAGTTCGTCTTCGCGCAGACGGGCAAGATGTTGCGAAAGCGAGGATTGGCTGAGGCCAAGCGCCTTTTGCAGCGCGGAGACACCAGTCTCGCCCTTATGTAGTTCGCACAGGATCATCAGGCGGCGGCGGTTAGCCAAAGCCTTCAGAAAGTTTTCCGCCTGCACGGCTTTTGGAGCGAGTTTCTCTAAATTCATGCTTGCTAAATTATAGATAAGCAATATAAGTGTCAAGGCCTTTCCAAGGGGGAATCGATGCGGACGAGTTTCACCTTCCTATCGCGAGTTTGTGTCGGCCTTATCTTGGTGCTGAGCGCGGCTCTTTCCGGCTGGGCCGGCGCCGGGGAGATCGCCGTGCATGTCGCGTCGATCGACGATCTCAAGGCCGTGGTCGCAACGGTCGAGCCCGTTCATCAGCTTGTCGCCCGGGCGCGAATCGGCGGCACGGTCACGGCGCTGAAGATCAAAGAAGGCGATGTCGTCGTGGCGGGCGCCGAAATCGCGCTGGTCGCTGACCAAAAGCTGTTTTTGCAGATGCAGGCGCTGGATCAGCGAATCAAATCGCAACAGGCGCAACGCGATAAGGCGAAAGCCGACTTCGATCGCGCGCAGGAGTTGCTTCAGCGCGGCGTCACAACGAAAGTGATGTTCGATCAAGCCAAAACCATGCTCGACGTGGCGGATCGCAATCTCGCGGCGATTCGCTCCGACCGTGGCGTGATCGAACAGCAGGCGGCCGAGGGCGCCGTGCTCGCACCGGGAGCGGGGCGCATCCTGACCATTCCCGTGTCTGTTGGGCGCGCGGTCATGCCCGGTGAAACTATCGCGACCCTTGCGGAAGAGCACTATATCCTTCGCCTTCAATTGCCCGAGCGTCACGCCAGATTCATGCGCGCTGGCGATCCTGTGCAAATCGGCGGACGCGGTTTGCACGACGAAGCCAGCGCAACACGCAAAGAAGGCCGTGTGCGCATCGTCTATCCTGAGATTCAGGGCGGACGCGTCATCGCCGACGTCGATGTCCAGGGTCTTGGCGATTATTTCGTTGGAGAGCGCACGCGCGTTTACGTGACCACGGGGAAGCGCGATACGATCATTGCGCCGCGCGAAGCGATCTATCGTCGCGCGGGCGTCGATTACGTTCGCTTGAAAGACGGAGCCGAGATCGTGATCCAGACTGGCGAGCAGCGTGCGGAGGGCTTAGAGCCTGACCTAAAATTGG
>PLZT01000104.1 GCA_003152255.1 Methylocystaceae bacterium
CGGAAGCTGAGGGATAAGCCTTCCAGCGTAATCGCAAACGTTGCGGATCAAGCAGAATTGCGCCGGGCTAGCTCGGGGGCTAATGATCACGCCGTGTCGCGGATTTGGTCACGGCGCATGTTGTCGTGGAGGCAACTCGATCCGCTTATTGCTTCTGAGGAAAACTAATGGCTGGGGACTCAATTCTCGCTCACACGAAATCGAAGTTGCACCTCGCCCGCCGCGAAATGCGGGGGGCCGTCATCAATTTAGACGTTCCTGATGATAAGCTGTTGGAGTTGAGGGCGGATACGCGACGCCTTTTTGAGGAAGTGAAGGAGCTTGAGCGTAAGGCGACAAAAAAAGGCCTCTTTGGGTTTCTCGGATTCTAACCAGCGGCACTCGCCTCACCCGAAACATTTCAAGTAGCGAAGGACGCCATGGGTGGAAATGAGAGCGAACGCGAACTGGCGCTGTCCCATGACAAGCTCGGAGACAGGCAGGTGGCGCAGGGTGACCTCACAGGCGCGTTGAAATCATACAGCGACAGCCTCGCCATCATCGACCGCTTATCGGTATCCGATCCCGGCAACAGCGAATGGCAGCGCGATCTGTTCGTGTCCTATGACAAAATCGGCGATGTGCTGGTTGCGCAGGGCGATCTTGCCGCTGCATTGACGCCCTTTAAAGAAGGCCTTGTTATCATTGATCGATTGGCTAGAGCCGATCCTGGCAACATGGAGTGGCAACGCGATCTGTTGCTTTCTCACATCAAGATCGGCGACACACAGGGCGCGCTAGGCGATCTCCCGGCGGCGTTAGCGGCCTACGCGGATGGCCTCACGCTCTCCGCCCGGCTGGCAATCTGCGACACGGGCAACGCTGAGTGGCATCGCGATCTGTCGATAAATTTTGCAAAGCTGGGGGATGCCTACGCCAAGTCAAACCAGGCAACGAAGGCGCGCGAGGCGTTTATCACGGCACGCGCCATCATGGCGAAGCTCATAGAGCAATACCCAGATTGGGCGCAGTTGAGACAAGAACTGGCGAGTTTCGACATGCAGCTTGCGGCGCTGGTTGTCCCTGACAATGCCTGAATGCCTCGGCGGCTAAGGGAGCTGAGTGGTGATCATCGCGGGATTGCGACACGGTGCTGTGTAACTCGGGCGTAACGCGGTCTCAGCTCCCACATGACTGTTGTTTCTATCTTCGATTGCGGAGGTGGCCAATTTCAATCGGGACGAGGTTTGCTTTGCCCGAGCTTCTTATTCGGAGATGCGCCTTTCTGCGTCGGTCGGTCTGGAACGTTGGAGCGAAAGATGAGCGATTATATCTGCCGCTGCGGTCAAGCGCATGTCGTTGGTCGTCGGGGAGCGATTTCACTTTTGATCCGCGGCAGGGCTCGGAGGGATGATTTTTAATGCTGCACCAGCCTTTGCGAAGGCGGTGCGATTGCCGATTCGCCCTGAGGATGAAAGCTTCATGCGCTTGGCGATCGCGGAGGCCGCTAAGGCCGATCTTCCTTTCGGAGCGGTCATCGTGCGCGACGGCAAAGTTCTTTCCACGGGCCGCAATCTCGGCAAAACAAACAATGATCCGACGGCGCACGGAGAGATGGTGGCTATCCGCCAGTTTGTCGCTGAGAGGCCCACTGCGGAACTTGAGGGCGCGACAATCTACACCTCGGGGGAACCTTGTCCGATGTGCATGAGCGCGATTTTGTGGTGCCGATTTAGCCGAGTGGTCTATGCCGCCTCAATTGATGAGCTCGCGACGCGATTAGGGCAAATCATGTTGTCGAGCCGCAAGGTCGCCGATACGGCGCCTTTTGCCAACATCGCCATAACAAGCGGCGTACTCTCCGCTGAAGCCTTGGCTTTGTTCCGGCGGAATTAGGTGGCCAAGCACTACGTGGTAGCGAACCCGCCAAAACCGTGTTGACAATTTCGGCGCAAACCCTTTGCAACAAAACTAACGTTGACAGCCGCTATAGAGCTAAGCCGTTGAAAAATATATGTTAGCATGCGACTGAAAATCGCAGTGTCGGTGGTTCGATTCCGCCCCCGGGCACCACTCCCCAATCTCACGACGTTCCAGATCGTCCCTAAACGTCTAGGAACGTTAGATAAAACAGCGGATTCGCGCCTTCTGGCGTGTCCAGCCGTCTCAGGGCGTGCCATTGCAGCCGGGCAGTTTGTGGGTATCTATGTGGGCATTCCGGCAATGCTCACAAATGCCGCTCACCGACATTGAGGTTCGCGCCGCCAAAACGGAGAAGACGGCGGCGACGCCGAAGAAGCTTTTCGACGGAGGCGGCCTTTACCTGCGAGTCGACCCGAAGGGGTCCAAGCTTTGGCGCATGGCCTATCGATTCGAGGGCAAGGAGCGCACGCTGTCCTTTGGAAGCTATCCAGAAGTGTCTCTGAAGGACACGCGCGCGGCGCGATGAGGCGAAGGCCCTGCTCGCAGAGGCCATGGACCCGGGCCAGCAAAGAAAACTCGAAAAGCTGGCCAGAGCGGTTTCGAACGCGACAACTTTTAGGGGACTGGCGGATGAATACGTCGACAAGCCGAGGCGCGATGGCCGCGCGCCGGCGACATTAGAGAAGGTCTCTTGGCTGCTCTCCTTTACGACGCCCGGGCTCGGCGAGCGGCCGATCGCCGACATCAAGGCCTCGGAGGTGCTCGCGGTGCTGAAACCGATCGAGACGCGCGGCAATCTTGAAACCGCGAGACGCCTGCGCGCCACCATTGGCGCAGTGTTCCGCTTTGCCATCGCCACGGCTCGGGCGGAAGCCGTCCGACCGCGTTTGTGAAAGGCGCGCTCACTTCGCCCAAGGTGAAGCATCGCCCGGCGATCACCGACCCGGTGGCGCTTGGGGGGCTTTTGCGCGCGATTGATGGGTTCAGTGGGCAACCGTCCACCATCGCCGCGCTGAAATTGCTCCCGCTCGTCTTCAGCCACGACTGCTGTTTCCTGGAACCCGCTCCCTGGCGCGCGCCATCAGCGAGAACACGCTGAACGCCGCCCTTCGGCGATTGGGCTATTCTCCAGAGGAAGTCACGTCGCACGGTTTTCGCGCCACCGCCTCAACGCTGCTCAATGAAAGCGGAAAGTTTTCGTCCGACTCCATTGAACGCGCGCTCGCACATCAAGATACAGACGAAGTGCGACGGGCCTACGCTCATGGCGTCTATTGGGCCGAGCGCGTCGAAATAGCCCAATGGTGGGCAGATTTCCTCGACACATTGAAAGTGGGTGGCAAGACGAACGGATTGTCGAAGGAATTGTAAAAGAACGCTTTAATTTGCGCCTTCTCATGGTGAAACGCGAGCGTTTGAAATTTTCGGTGCGACTTTGGCCTCCGGCTTGATGACGCCGGCCGATGTGACTTCCAAATCGCCGCTCTTGGCGCGAACCTGCGGCTTGCGATGTTTTCTGTCGCGGGCGCTTTTTGAGGATAAGCGGCCTCACTCAAAACAGGGCTGGACAGGCAAAGATGACCCGAACCCGCCGTCCCCATTGGCCCTGGCCAAGCTGCAAAATAAGGCATCAGTTCTGCACCGGAGTTTTGCACAGAAAATGCTTCGATTTTTGGTAGTATTCGACCTGCCGCGGGCCGGCGACACGCTTGTCGTGCGACGGGTGGATCGCCTTGGGCGCAACTACGCCGACATGAGCGACGCCGTCCGCGAGTTCATGCGGCGCGGCGAGTCATCCGCACCGTCATCGACAATATGACCTTCGACCGCGCCGCCTCGAAAATCCGGCGCGGTTTGCTCGCTGCCCCGCTTGTTCTTTTCCACTGGGGCGCCTCTCGAGACATAGCCGTCAGGGGACCTGACAAACGTTGTCACACAGAAAAACGGATTTGATAGAGAAGAGCAGATGTTTCAAACGCCAACAGCAAAAGAATCGCGATTTCCAGGATATGTCCTAGGGCCTGTCATCAATTGAGCC
>PLZT01000091.1 GCA_003152255.1 Methylocystaceae bacterium
GCCGGCTTGCGTCGGAATTCGCAATTATGGAATGTGCACGCAATTTTAGAAATCCGCGAGTTTCGAGAATGCGCGCTTTAAGCGTTACCACCTGTGGCGCTGATGCCGGCGGTCATCTCGCCAACGACGTGCTCGAACTGGGCGGGGTCTCGCAACGCGGCCTTCATCGACGCGGCCCATTCCGGGTTGGCCTTCTCCCAACGAAGAAAAGCATCCACATCGAGCTTGAGACGCTTAAACAAATAGCTGTTGAGGATCTTTGCAGGAGCCGCGTCCGCGACAAAAGCGGCGTTCATCGGCTTGGCGCGGGCAAAGGTGACGAATGCATGCGAGAAGCCTGCGAGGTCGCCCCCTTCGGCCAATTGGGTCAATAGCGTGAGGACAGGGCCGGACAGCGTCGTGTAAGCGGGCGATCCTTGGTCTGCGATTGCGGCGATGATTCTTTGTTCTGTTGCAGGATTCATGGTCGGAATTCCTTCTCTAAGGCCGTGCAGAGCTTCGGCTCTCGCCCGGCGTTCGGCTGCGAGTGTGCGAACATCTTCGGCGTCGTGGTCGGTCGGCACCCAAACTCGAACCTCCTGCCAGCCCTCGCGCATGCGAGCGTCGCGCTGGCGCTTGATCCGTTCGGTTGCAGTGCGATCAGTCATGGTCCATCCGTAGCGTCGTTACGGTAGTATGTGCGTAACGACGCTACGCGACAAGGGCCTCTTAAAAATAAACGGTCGTTCCTTCGTCCGCCGGGGATGCTCTGGCGTGACCATGGCCAGTGGCAAAATGCGGGCGAATTTAGTTCACAAGTCAGCGTTTATGGACTATTTTGGAAACTTATAAATACTATTATTTCATTTATAACATGTTGTTTTTAAACGATTTAATTTGTATTGGTGCCATAATTTCCTTTATACTGTTTCTAGAACTATAAGGCGAAGGCTGTAAAAATTCATGCTTCCAAAACAAGGGAAGCCCACATGGACACGGTTACCGACTTGATTAAGGGCATTGCCAACCTGCCCACAGAACGCCTGCTCGTCCTCGTCGCGCTCGCTGCGATCGGGCTTGCGGCCTTTTCCATCCACGCCGTCTGGTCGATCGCAAAAGAGAGAAAGGAGGAGCGCTCGTGACCATGAAAGCCTGGGTTCAATTCCCAAGCGGCTGGATCGCAAACGGCGGGCTGAAGCCGTTTCGTTGGGAGAAGGAAAAGGGCGCGAACAATGTCGCGGCGCTCATGGCACTGATGGTGATCGGCCACCATGCGAATGAGGAGGGCGTTGCTGCGCTCACCTATGACAAGCTGTCCTTGGCAACACACTTGAGCCGCACGAAAATCTCAGCGGGGCTTGATGTCCTTGAAGAGGCGAAGCTCATTAAGCGGGAGGGTCTCGGACGCAGCCGCTATGAGATCGCGGACTATGCGTCGAAGCCCTGGGGCAAGCTTCCGGCGAAGGGGCTCTATGTCCAAGGTGGCGTTGCCGCCTTTGGAGACTTCCACCTGCGGCGGAGGGCTGAACTGGACGCGCTCAAGCTATATTTTCTGACGCTCGCTCGGCGCAACAACGAAACGAACATTGCGCATATGAGCTACGACACGATCACCGAATATTCTGGTATCGAGAGGCCACGCATCAAGAGCGCCGCAAGTTTTCTCGCGGCCCTCGGCCTTATCCATGTCGAGCACTTGCCAAGCGAGATTAGCAACTACGGCGTTTCCAACGGCTACCGCCTGGCACACCTCGAACCATATGCGCACATGGGAACGAAGGGCAGGGGTATGGATGCCTCAGACTTCGCCTAGCCTAAGGCCTTGGGCTAGCCACACTTCCGGCCGCGCGCCCGCATGGTAGATTTCCGAGACTGGCTTCAAATCAGCACCCGCTCCACCTCGTCGAGCGTGACTTCCTCCGCTCTCCGATCGTAGAGCTGCGTCGTGCGCGTCGAGGCGTGGTTCGCCATTTGCGCGGCGCGTTCAAGCGTGCCGCCATTTTTCAGGTAGGCGGTGACGCCCGTCGCGCGGAAGGTGTGGTTGCCGACGCGGGTGGTGATGCCGCCGGATTTCGCGCGCCGCTGAATCATCGCATAAGCGCGTCGGGCAGGGGGGTGATCGCCCCATGTGCCGGACTGCGGCGGCGGGGCCTCCGGCGCCGGCGTGTATGTTTCCAACGCCCATCCATTCTGAATGCTGGGCACGATCCAAAGCCGCGAGGCCGAAACCGCTCGCGGCTCCGTTCACGACAGCCCGACCGCGCCCGAAGCCGCGCGGGAACGCCCAAAAATTGCGTCAGACTGGATGCAGGCTATAGAAAAGAGCTTGACGTTTGCTCTTGACAACGGTATTCTTTTCAACTGAGTTGGGTATGTTGAATGTCCTAAGGACATTCAACATACCCAACTTGGATCACTCCGCCAACGAAATAAGAATGTGCCACTTCATGGCTATTCCGTGTTTCATTGACATGGCAGAAAGCTGTAGCTAATGTCCTAAGGACATTAGCTACAGCTTTCTGGATTCCATGCTCCTAGGTGCCGCCCTTCGCAAGAGCCTCGTCGACCGGAAACATCCGGTCGTCACTGAATACGACCTTTTCCTTATCCTGCGCTCGCTCATGGCCGCGCGGGAATACCGAGGCGAGCGCCTTAGAGTTCGTAAAAACAATGTGGCCACCCGTGACGATTTGCGGCGTCGTGTCCGAGACCTGATTGCAAACCGCTACCTTCGCCCCGATGAAGATTTCTACGGTCAAGAACGGGATTTCTTTGCGACGCCGCGCCGTCATAAAGTTTTCCGAATAGCGGATTTGCCCGATGGAACCGCCGAAGATGTTGCGGGCTTGGTCGACCCCTTCTGTTACATTTCGCACCTGTCGGCGATGCAGCGGCATGGCTTGACCGACAGGAATCCTTCGGCGCTCCATCTTTCGACTCTTGCCCCTCCGCTCTGGCGCGCAGCTCGTGACACGAAAATGTTGGCTGATTATGGGGGGGTCGTGCCGAAAGCTGAACCGGAAGACGGGCAACCGGCGCGTCCAACGGTTATTCCCCTTGAACATATCAAGTTGCCTGAAGCCCTACGCGGGCGGCCTATAGCAATGCACACGACGAAATATCCGGCAACGTCTCGACCTATCCGAGGTAGCGACGCGCGCATTGCGGCAATCGGGGACGTGTTCGCGCAGATGCTCGACGACCCTCACGACTGCGGCGGTATAAATCACGTCATTGAAATTTGGGCGAAAGAAAGCGGGCCTTTTGTCGAACAAATCATTCGGGCTATCGACGAAAATCACACGGATATTGTGAAAGTCCGCGCGGGCTATCTGCTCGAAACGCTGCTCTCTGTGAAGGATGCACGCGTTGAGGCGTGGCAACAATTTGCGCAACGGGGAAGTTCCCGAAAATTGGACGCGAGCAAGCCATACTTGCCTACCTTCTCGGAAAAATGGATGCTTTCATTGAATGTCGAATCAGAATTCCTCCCCTCAAGTTCTCAACCTTGATCGTTGGGTCGAGGCTGCGCAAGCCGACCCCGTTCAGCACCGCCAACGGCAAGTCACGCATATCCTTTTGCATGCCGTGGCGATGACGCCCGTTTTGCGCGACAACCTGTGTTTGAAGGGCGGCACGCTCATGTCGGCCGCCTATGGCAGCGTTCGCATGACGGGGGATGTCGATTTCTCGGCTCACGCTGCACCCGAGCCTTTTACGGGAGAACTGCGGGACACGCTCAATAAAGCTCTGGCAGCGGCGGCGGCTGATTTGGGCTATGTCGATTTGAAAATGAGCGTACAGAGCTTCCAAAAGCAACCACGTCAGAACCATTTCGAGACGGCGACAGGCCCAGCCTTGCAACTCGCTATTGGCCTCGCCACGCGCGGCACAAACGCAGAAAGCCGGCTCGACAGGGGGCAGGCCTCGGAAGTTTTGCGTGTCGATATTTCGTTCAAGGAACCGATTATCAACGTTCAGGTTCTCGGCCTGAATGGCGATGAAAAATCGATTTTTGCGTACAGCACGGAAGAAATGATAGCCGAAAAACTACGCGCTCTTGTGCAGCAGAAAATTCGCAACCGGCGACGACGACAGGACATTTACGATATTGATTGGCTTATTCAGAACGTCGCCCTCGATGAGGACGCAAAGGCACGCATCCTGTCAGCTTTTATAGAAAAAGCAGATGCGCGAGATACGCCTGTTTCGCGCGAGTCGCTGGACGACAATGAGATTCGTGAGCGCGCTTCAGCGGAATGGGAATCCCTCGGCCTCGAAATCGAGCATTTGCCCGAGTTTGACGAGCTGTATGAGCGCGTGAACGCGTTCTTCAAAAGCTTGCCTTGGAAATAAGGGCCAGCGGGGTCATCGGAGAATGGATTCTCCGAAAGCTGATCTACCATGCGCGGCAATATCAAGACGCTGCCGTCGCTGAAGCGCGACGACTTCCGGACATTCAGCGACAAAGACCGCCAGAAATCCATGCCGCCGGCCTCGTTCGCGATACATCACTGAGCGGACATGGCGAGTGATTTCGATCATGCCGTCGCCCCGCAAAACCTAGTGCAACATAAAGGACGTTATGTTGGACGAAGGACCTTTTAGTTAAAGGGAAGCATCTCAAGGCCAAGGGCCTGGTATTTCGCCATTGGCAACACGCCAAGCCTTTGTTAGGGCAGCTTTGCCGGCCTCTGACATCTTTCGGCTCGTGGGGTTCGGCCGATGTTTTACCGCCTCTAGGATAAGTGGGACCGAGAGATCATGACCTCGGTGCTTATCGTCGTCGTCGATCACTAGCAGTTCCCCAAAGTAACAACCGACGGGTTCGCCCTGCCATAGTAGGACCACATCGCCCGGGACGCCGGTATTAAGTTTGTGAAGAGTGTATTCTCCAACGTCTCGTACCTTCTCGCCAATCAACGAAGCAAGAAGGGGCTTAGCACATAGAAAAGCAGTTGGAGCCGCAGGAGCATTATGTGCGGGGTCTTCACAAAGAAAGTCTTCAAGCGACAACGTTGTTAGGTTCACGGGTTACTCCTACCATTACTTTATTTTGAACTAGAGCCGAATCCTCTCCACCTCGTCCTGCGTGAGCCGCTCCTTGGTGCGGTCGTAAAGTTTGGTCGTGCGCGGACTCTCGTGTGCCGCCATTTCCTGCGCGTGTTCCAGCGCGCCGCCATTGGCAAGATAAGCGGTGATGCCGGTCGCACGGAATGTGTGATTGCCGATCGGCGCGTGAATGCCGACGGCGACAGCGCGTCGCCGGATCATGCGCCACGCGTCGGATTGATTCATGGGCTGCTCGGATAACGCGGTCGCGTTGTGTCCGCGACTGGTTCGGAAGATCGGGCCCTTGCGGTCCTCGGCAATGCCGGCGGCGGCAATATAGGCATGCAGCGCCTCGGCGAGCGCATGATGGCAAGGCATGGTGTGATGCTTGCCGCCTTTCTCATGCAGTCGAAGCCGCCAGCCCGCTCCTTGCGGCCGAAGGTCCTCCACCTTCATTTTCAGCGCGGCGGTGATGCGCGCGAACGAATAGGTGAGCGTGGCGATCAGCGCCCGGTCGCGCAAGTCGCGCACCGTGTCGGTTGGAATGGAGTCGAGGAGCTTGCGCCAGTCCGGGGCGTCGAGCACCGGCGTCTTGCCGGTCTTCACCACGTGCTTCGGGCCGCGCACGGCCGACGCTGGGTTTGCCGGCATAACCTGGCCGGTGATCAGCCAATCGAACAGCATGCGCACGGCGGCGAGCTGCTGCTTCACGCACGGTAGCGAATGGGTCTGCTGGAGCGTCTCTATATAAGTGGCGACATCGAACGGCCGGATAGTCGTCAGCGTCAGGCCGCGATCTTCGCACCAGGCGAAGAATTGCCGGCAAGCCCGCGCATAAGCCCGGCGCGTGTTCGGATTGCGGATGTTGGCGGTGAAAAATTCAATGTAGCGCCAAGCGGCATGTTCGCCGACGTCGGCGATCAGCGCCGGCACCAGGTGACCGTCGACCAAGGTCGCGAGCGCGCCGGGTTGGAGGATCGCGGGAAGATGAGGATCGGGTGGCGACATAGTTTGAGCTTAACACAAATCTCACGCATGATAAAAGGCGTTATCATGCGTGAGATGGGCGGGGAGCGTATGCGATCTATGATTGAGAAAATACATTATCGAGATCCGCAGTTGCGAACTGATTTACGCCATGCGGGAAATTCGCTTCAGGCG
>PLZT01000083.1 GCA_003152255.1 Methylocystaceae bacterium
TCGGGTGAATAAGACGGGCTAGACGACTCGAACGAAGCCGATGGATTCATCCTTGTGAACAGACTAAGGGATTGGGATACCAACCAGGCCTAAAGGCGAGCGCCGCCCCTCCAACGTGACCGGCAACCTCGCGTAGGTCTCGCGGCAGGGCGGACGTGAGCTCAAAAAGAGCCCGGCAATTGACCGGGCCAAGTTAACTCTTTCGAGCTTCCACATACATAGGACTCGGGCGCGGAGATAAGCGTCCGCAGTCCGCCAATTCGAGGGCGATCTTCGCCGGCGGCGAGTTCATCGCCGAGAACGGCGGCGGGGCGGGCGTGAGGTTGAGGAAGGGCGTTGCGGTAGAATGAAGCGCGCCTAGAGCATGACGCCGGAGCGGCGCGCGGAGATCGCTAAGAAGGCGGCGGAGAGAAGGTGGCGCGGGTCTTAGCTATTCGCCTTGTCTACGGCCTCTTTCAATCGGCGAATACCGTCCATAATTTTGTCTTGTGACTGAGGCGGCGTAGCCGGGGACACCTTACCGAATACCGTCTCCCATGCAGCCAAGGTTTTTGTAGACTGGTCTATAAAGGATTTGAATTGTTGTGGCGACATGCGCACTGTAGCTTGCTCTTCTATTGAGCTTATACCTACTGAGGCCTCTACAAGCTTTCCGAACACAATTGTTAGGTCGCTTGTAGACACTCCTATGCGAGCATGATTCGAATAGATGTCTATGACCTCTCGGCTCTTGGTCATCTGATTCGGATATACCAATGTTGGCTGACTTGTGGTGTTCGCTGCCATTGCACTTCTCTAAGTTTTTGCCATGGGATACGGCAGTGGATCTGGCATAAAAGACCCCACCGGTGGCGGCGGAACATTATAAAAGAGAGCTTTTTGAGGTTCCCGCTCATCTAACCATTCTGGTTTATGATAGTTGCGCGCAGGTTGATCACAAAACCGACTGAGGCTCATCTCAAGTTCTGCGCCACATATCCCAACAAGCAGGTTGCTGACTGTATCGAGTCTCCAGTTGCCGGGCGATGATAACCATCGGTTCACGACCTCTGGACGGCTATTTATGCGCCTCGCCAATGCGGCCTGCGTAAACTCTGGATTAGCAGAGTTGTGTTTTATGAATTCGCTGACGACGAGATCATACAGCCTGTTTCGGAAACGCTCCTGGAGATAGGTCAGCTTATCAGCCGGGATGATGTCCAATTCCGCACTGATTTCAGCCGAGAACGGCGCAGTTTGAGACGTAATCATCGGGGCTCTTGCCTGTGTGTGGGCTGTATGAGGGGAAGAATGTTCTCCATTGCCGTTTGCCTTCTTCTTTGGCGACAAGATAGTCTGAATCAGTGACTACCTCAGGCTTGCTCCGGGTCAAGAACGCGACAAAAAGGTCCTTCTCCGCGAACCTCCCAAAAATTCGAATCTGAGGGTCTGGATCGCGGCATCGGAACTCCCATACTTCCTCTTCGGCGTCCTCAAGCAGAGCTAGGTGCGCTCTGACATTTTTGGACGGCGGAATCCTGACGTTGATACGGAGACCAGTAGTGAATGCGTCCAAGGTGCCTCTTGCACGCCCCATGTTTGCTTGATCTTTGCTTGATTCCCATGGCCCGTTGATGGACTTCCAGACCTCTTTCGAGCAGAAAATCCAGCGGGTTGCTGGACCAGAAGGCAGCGCTGGCGGCAAGAGCATTAGCTCTCCGCTTAGCACCCACGCTCGAATTATTTCCCGTATTGACATATAAGTCAATCATGGCGCTTTGGCAAGATTCGCAACGACAAAATGTGCGCTAAAAAGGGGGGCCGGTCAAAGCGAACATTATTCTTGACGCTAAGCATGAAAGTTCATGTGAGGGGCTGTGAACAAGCTCCCGGTCGCCAGCACGTCCAGCTCCGCGCCCTTATCGAGCGATGTCCCCGTGACGGCGCCAAGGTCGTCGCCAAGAGCTTCGCCGCGAGCGGCGGCGCGGCGGATGGCCGCGCTACTGACTGTGCTCTATATCCCCATGATCGAGCGCGTTATGGCGCCGGCTTTCGTATGCATCATTGGTGGTGTTGATATGGAAATTCTCGTCATCGCCCTTGGCGTTTTCGCCGGGGTGCTGCTGTTCAAGGCGCGTTGGGTGATACTCATCGCGATTGGGGTCTTGGTCTACCTCTTGCCGGCGCATGCCGAGACGGACAATGAATTGACGACCCCGCTCACCACCGAGCAAAAACAGGTTTTCAGCGACATTATCCTAGCGTCAAGATCGGCCACGGACTGCAAAATCTTTGATACCGATCAGCTCCATCTTGGAGCGCTATTGCTCGATATCGGACTTCAAAGAAACGACCTTTTCGACGAAGGGAAATTCGCCTTGAGGTTCAAATATTTGCTCGCTCTCACGCTCCCTCGGATCGACGATTTGTTCAACAAAGACGCGGATGGATTTTGCAAAGCCGCTTGGCTCACCTATGGGCCAAAAGGAAAGCGTCTGCTGAAGAAATCCGATTGACCGTCACCCTTCCTGATCGGCCATTGGAGCCGCCAACCCGCGATACATCGTCAACGTCTTGAACATCCCGTTGATCTTAGATTCCGTCTTTGTCCCCTTCGGGAAGCCGTGCATCGATATCTTCAGCGAGGCGTCGCCGACCACCTTTTGCGGCGCATGGACCAGTTCGGCCTCCCGCGCGCTCCGCATTAGATTGACGTTGAGACCATCGCTCTTGCGATTAGGCTGTCCTGATTCCGGGTGCGCACCGCGCTGCTTCTCGATCCAGTCATTCATGCCCTTGGCGGCAGCTGGTTTGTCCGCATGTTCTTTCGATGGACGATAGCCGGACTCGCCCCAATGCGGATCTGCGTCGCGAGGTCTCTTATAGCCCTGCCAATTCGGGTATGGACTGTAATGAGGATTCTTCGCGTATTTCTTCCTCAGATAATTGGCGACCCAGCGAACCTGGGCGGGAATCGTTGACGGGTCTCTTACATCGAGTCCTGTCTCTTTTTCAAACTCGGTTCCAGTTCCGCGACGACGGTTTAACTGAAACGGTCCCCACGACGATTCGAGTGCGTCATCTTTTTTGTCGTATGTGCTCTTGTGCCCAGACTCACCGGCGCGGATGCCTTGCATGATACGCGGATCAATTCCAGCGCGGCGAGCTTCCTCGTTAATCAGCTCTGTCAGACTGCCGGCTTTGCTTCCGCCATCGGCGAAATCCTTCATGGCCCGCGCTGCCGCCGCCTCGGATGGCTCGCTGCGCCGCGCCTGTGGTGTTGTCCCGCGCGGCGCGATTGGATTGGCTGGCGTAGTTGTAGCCGGTGTCTGGACGCGGGGCGTCGCGCCTTGATTGGGCGTCTGAGAGTGCGGCGTCGTGACAGCCGTGGGCCGAGCGATGTCGGTCAGTGGCGTGCGGCCTTGGCCGGCGTTAGGCGTCTCAGCTCCGCCGCCGCCACCCATTCCACCCGACGCGCCGGGCTGGTAATTGGCATTGGTGAAGCCGCCCGCGCCTTGGCGACGCGATTCCACCCATTCCTTAAACGCCGCGATGACACCCTGCCGCGTGCCCTCGAATGTGCCCTTGAGGATCGCTCTTTGGAGGATGTCTTCTCCGCGGAAAGATGCTGCTCCGGTATCGCCGCCATAACTGATGGGCGTGAGTCGACCGTAGTGGGATGATTCATCCCCCGGGGCGCTGATCTTCTTTCGGATCGAGCGCCCGGCCGCGTGGACG
>PLZT01000704.1 GCA_003152255.1 Methylocystaceae bacterium
TGTGGACATTGCAGCGCCTGTGCTTCGGACCAAATGTTGCGGCGGAATATTCCGACCGCGGAGAGAACCGTGACCAGGGCGGCAACAAAGCCATTGACAAGGGAGACGCGATTAGAGAACGGCCCTCCCTGGCAAGCACTATTTTTGCGCTTCGAACGATTTGGTCGGCTGCGGTCATATGTCCGGCCTGTCGATGCGGAGCATATGTCCGCTGGCCTTGATGGAGTCCGACGATCGGGATCCCTATCATGTGAACGAGCTTTACGCTCATGGGGACTGGCGGGTTGTTCCTGATCTTCGGTGGCGACCGTGTCGTTCATCACGTCTCGTTGCGCTTGCCAAACTCGAACCTGTAGATCTCCCCTGTGAACACACGTTGGGGCGGCGAACAGCTTCCTTACGCCTTCGCAAACATCTCGGTGCGGAAGCATTCGCCGGTCTTCATCATCGCCCAGAGAATCCGGGCCAGCTTGTTAGCGAGCGCCACCGTAACCAGCCGCGCCGGCTTTTTCGCCAGCAGCCCGACAATCCAGTCGCGCAAGGCGCCTTTGCGCTTACCCACGACGTTGAGCAGCGAGGTCGCCCCCAAGACCAGCATCTTCCTTATGTATCGGTTGCCCTGCTTGGTTATACTCCCGAGCGTCTGCTTGCCGCCGCTCGAGTTTTGTCTCGGCGTGAGGCCGAGCCAGGCAGCGAAATCGCGCCCCGATTTAAACACGCTCGGGTCCGGCACGCTGGCTGTGATCACCGAAGCGATCAGCTTCCCGATGCCGGGAACCTTGTCCAGCAACCGGACCATCTCATTTTGCGCATCGGCGCTGGCGATTTCGTCTTCCAAATCGTCGATCGCTTTGTCGAGCCCCTCAAGAGCCTGAGCCAGAACCTTCACGCCAGCCTTGGCGGCAGCCGGAAGCGTCGCATCACTTTCGGCGAGATCGAGCAACTCGTCGACGCGACCTATCCCCTTGGCGGCGACAATGCCAAATTCCGAAAGATGGCCGCGAAGCGCGTTGACGCTCATCGTCCGTTGCTTGATCACCAGTTCGCGCGTCTTATGCAGCATCAACGTCGCTTGCTGCTCCGGCTCTTGATCGGCACGAAGCGCATTCCGGGCCGCGACATCGCTTCGCAGATTGCGTCCGCGTCGACTGCATCGTTCTTGCCGCGCTTGACATAGGGCTTGGTGTAAGCGGGGGGCATCAGCAGCACCTCGTGTCCCATCGCCTTGAGTTCACGCCCCCAATAATGCGCCGAGCCGCAGGCCTCCATGCCAATGAGGCAGGGCTCGATTTGCGAAAAGAACTCGTGCATCTTCGAGCGCTTCAACTTGCGCGTCACGGCGCGGCCGTTTTCGCTCTCAAGGGCATGAACCTGAAAATAATTCTTGGCCAAATCAACGCCAATCCTGATAAACTTCTTCATGGACGGTCTCCCTCTTTGTGGCGCTCCGGCGACCACGCCTTGGCACTATGATGCCGTTGAGGAGAGGCCGTCCACATCATCATGTGAGAGCCGCCGACTGAGACTGCTCCTTTTGAGGGGCATAAACAATCTCAACGCCTCTACATGGTTTTTCGCGTACCCGAGCGTATGCGGCCACGGGCACATGCTCGTCATCGAGGTTCTCCCGCGAACCAACAACCGCCGATGCGTCTGCGATACGTGATAACCATCAACCCCACCCCACCCTGCTGTCTCTATGGCCGCAGCGACACCGTGCGAACGGGGAACTATTGTCTGATGGTCTTGCGCAACGGCCGGCCATGGCGCCGATCAGCATCAACCCAGCCTCCGGCAAGGGCTTCAGCCATCTCCCGCAGCATCAATGATGGCCTGCGCCTGATCTCCGCGACAGATCATCTCGTCTTGAAAACGCAGACCAACCCATTCAATGCCCATAGGCCGGGCTAAGGTGCCGGCAGTCTAGTTCAATCCGTTTTTAGCTCACCGGCGCGGGCCGGCCAGCTTGTCCACACTGCAACGCTCGTGCGCCGCGCCGGTGAGCTAAAAACGCTCTACATTATCAGACGCTAATGCTTTCCCAGCCCGGAACCTTTACGGTCGCGCCTTCGTTGAAAGCTTGTCGGTTCGACATATGTCAAAATCGGAAAACCTTATGCGAAAGCTCACTATTAGGATGGCCGCATCTGCCACCATCGTCTGCATGAGTTCGATAGGCGGAAGCGCCAACGCGATGACTGGTCCGGGGTCATCGAAAGGTCTCCTCTCCGGCACCAATTACACACAGCGACAGGAGGCGGCCTGCCACGGCTGGGGGCCCGTTTGTCCGCCAGGATACGTCCATTACTGTGGCCGGTGGCGTTGCAGGTGTCGCCCCTGCTGGTAACCGGCGAAACGGTGTAGCGAACAAGCCGCCAGATCCACTACTTCTGAGACATGCAACGGTGATGGTTGGCTTCTCAAGTTGATCGTCGAGCAGCCGGATTTAACCCGACTTCACCAACTGGATGCGATTTTTACGATTTTCGGAGCGTCTGATCGCGACAAGCCTTTGGTTTTGAAGGGCTGCGGTTTACGCAAATGCCTGTAGTGCCGACCAAGGTCGTTGCGCAGCGGCGCGTGAGGCGCGACTCTGCGTCATGTTTCTGCGCTCCAAGATTCGCCGCAAGGACGGCAAGGAACATCGGGCCTGGTCGGTTGTCGAAAACCGGCGTGTTCATGATGGCCGCGTGGTTCAACGACAGGTGCTGTATCTTGGAGAGATCAACGACAGCCAAAGAGCGGCGTGGAGCAAGGCGATCGAGGTCTTCGATGAATGTGCCGGGCAATCCAAGCAGATCGCGTTGTTTCCCGAAGATCGTGTTGCGCCGGCGCTCGACTGCGATGTGGTGTCGATCCGATTGGGCGCCATGCGGTTGCGCCGGCCTCGTCAATGGGGCGCCTGCTGGATGGCGACTCTCCTTTGGGATCAGTTGCGATTGGACGAGTTCTGGTTGGCGGCGCTGCCGCCCTCGCGCGAAGGAACGAACTGGCTGAACATCCTGAAGACGTTGGTCGGCTATCAATTGATTTCTCCCGGCAGCGAATGGAGATTGCACCGGCATTGGTTTGAGCATAGCGCGATGGGCGATTTGCTCGGCGAGGACATTGCACTCGTGCAACCGAACAATCTGTATCGTTGCCTGGACAAGCTCGCTGCGCACAAGCAAGCGATGTTCACGTTCCTGGGCGAGCGCTGGAGAGATTTGTTTGCAGCCAATTTCGAAGTGCTTTTGTATGATCTCACCAGCACCTATTTCGAATGCGATCCGCCGGGCGATGGCAAGAGGAAATTTGGCTACAGCCGCGACAAGCGTTCTGATTGCGTGCAAGTCGTGATCGCGCTGATCGTCACGCCGGATGGTTTTCCATTGGCCTACGAAGTCATGGACGGCAACACCTCGGACAAGACGACGCTGAAGGAGTTTCTGGCCAAGATCGAGAAGCAATATGGCAAGGCCAAACGCACTTGGGTGATGGATCGCGGCATTCCGACCGAGGACGTGTTGGCCGAGATGCGCAATGCAGAAACGCCGATCCATTATCTGGTCGGCTCGCCGCGAGGGCGGCTCACGCAACTCGAGAAAGCGTTTGTGACCAAACCGTGGGAGGACGTGCGCGAGAGCGTGCGGGTCAAACTGATCGAACACGAGGAAGAGACCTATGTTCTCGCGCGCAGCCAAGGCCGGCGCGAGAAAGAACAATCGATGCGGCGTCGTCGATTGAGAAAACTGATCAAACGCCTGCGCGAACTGCAACGACAAGACCTGACGCGCGACGAACTCTTGCTCAAACTCGGCGCGGCCAAGAAAGAGGCCGGCAGGGCCTATACGCTGCTGGTCATCCACACGCCGACGAAGGATCAGCCGGTCACATCGGAAACATTCCATTTCGCGCTGGACCGGAAGAAATTGCGGCAGGCCCGGCGGCGTGAAGGCGGCTATTTGCTGCGCACCAATATCAAGAGCGACGATCCCGGCCATCTGTGGCGGCTCTATCTGCAATTGGTCGAGGTCGAGCAAGCATTCAAGGAATTGAAGAACGATCTGTCGATCCGTCCCATCTATCACCAGCTCGAAACTCGGATCGAAGCCCATATTTTTGTTGCGTTTCTCGCCTATTGTCTGCTGGTCACGCTGAAGCAGCGGCTGAAGACGCTGGCGCCGGGCCTGACGCCGAGGGCTGTGCTCGAAAAACTCGCCGCCATGCAGATGATCGATGTCGAGCTGCCCACGACAGATGATCGGGTGGTCGTTCTGTCCCGTTATACGGAGCCAGAGAATGATCAGTTGTTCCTACTTCAGCAGCTGAAACTTCAACTTCCCGCTCAGCCGCCGCCGAAAATCACTGCCCGCAATAGCCGAGAAGTCGCCTGAGCGCTGATCCCCTGTAGTGCCGACCTTTGAAGCTGCGTCCTAGGGATTTCAGCAGCTTGCCGTCATCCACCCCCCTCAGTTGGTGAAGTCGGGTTAACTCTGGATGAAATCGTCGCGGCATGTGCCGACATGGAATCGCAGGCAGGCGCATCAGACAAGGATGACCTCGTTTGATCAGCTCCGGCTCACAGCAACCGGCGGCGCCTTTGACGACTGGGGAAAGTTGATCGGTACCTGTCCAGACGACGCGACCGTGGTCGTCTTGAAACCGTCCTTCGCAATATCAGAATAGAGGGAGCCAATGCCGAGTAGGCGAGGATGTCGCCATCCCCGCCCCTCAGAGACCCGGACGTACGGATTACCCGCATCTTATGTGGCGCGCGCCACATAAGATGCGGAATGTGGTGGCGGTAGTTATGTGGCGTTGGGCACAGAAGGCGCCGTCCCAGAGCCGTGAACTGATTTTGGAACGCCACATAACAAAGTGCCCAAGAATGGTCGGACTCCCCATCAATCAGGAGATCCGACACCATGTTCGAAGACTTGTTCACCTATCCCAAGGTCTTGGCGCGTCACCGAATGGCTCCGGCGGCTGCCGACCAAGAGCGTTATCTAGAAACCGAATCCGAGACACCGGCAAGAAACTTGTTGTCGAACCATTGCATAGAAATGCCTCAAGCCCGCCATTGTGATTATTGCACCTTAACCGGCACGATCTCGACGGAAAGTTGCACCTCGTCACCAAGGCCGTAGGCGTAATAGGCTGGGCGAGAGACGAGGCGTAGGAACAGGAACAAACGCAGACGCAAGCGCCTGAGTAGGCTCATCCGCTTGGCGGGGAGCAGGTTCTCTTGACAGACGTGTACTGTCCATTGCTGCGGATCAGTTGGAAGGTCGATCTCTTTGTGTTGCGCCATGGCCGCTATATAACGCTCGACGTTCGGCTCCTCCATGAAGCCAAAGCGCAACTCTACGCCGATAACGCTACCGCGATCTCTGTCGCGGTCGAATACCGTCACATGACAGCGGCTGTGGTGGATATATGGAATTTTCGGATGCATTACGCGGACGAAGATAAGATTGCGTGGAAAGACGCCATAGCGCTGCCATAACAGCCCGATGAGCGCAGGACCACAATCGGAGGGGTGACGTAGCGGCACGGGCGCCATAATAAGCGCGTTGCGTTCGAGAAAGTTAGTGCTTGAGCGATGCAACTCGATCACTTCATGCATGGTTAGGGTCGACCGCGCGGCGTAGGCCGCAAAGGTCGCTTTACGTCCCCAACGCCAAGTCACCATGATGAGGAAAACCGCGACGCCGACTGAAAGCGGCACGAAGCCGCCTTCAAGGAACTTCAACGAACTGGCAATCAGAAACGCTGCGTTAACTGCGGTCAATGGGCCCCAGACCAGCGCCGCGGGCATTGCGCTCCATCCCCAATAGCGGCGCGCCACGAGGAACATAGCGAGGGATGTGATCAGCATTACCCCAGCTACCGCGAGGCCATATGCGGCGGCCAAAGCGGAAGAGGAGCCGAACGCCAGAACCAGCGCGACGCAGCCGAGATACAGCGCCCAATTGACAACAGGAATATAGATTTGACCAGCGTGAGAGCTATGGGTGTGCCGCACGTTGATACGCGGAAAGAGCCCGAGCCCAATCGCTTGCCAAGTCAGCGAAAAGGCGCCCGAAATGAGAGCCTGCGAAGCGACAACCGTCGCCACTGTCGCGAGTGCGACGAGTGGCAGCAGCAGCGGCGCCGGCGCGAGACTATAGAATAGCTTGCCGCCAGCGATCGGCTCGCCACTGAGAAGATATGCGCCCTGGCCCAGATAATTGAGCAGCAGCGAAGGAAAGACGACTGTGAACCAGCTAATGCGGATCGGGCGGGCGCTAAAGTGCCCGAGATCTGCGTACATGGCCTCGCCGCCCGTGACGACCAGCATCAGTGCGCCCAAAATCAGCAGCGCCTCTCGCAGCCCTGCATGTAATAGGAACTCTAAGCCATAGGCGGGGTTGAACGCTGCCAATATAGCAGGCTCGTGTAAGATCTCGGCGCCGCCGAGAGCGGCGATCGTAACGAACCACACCATCAACAGCGGCCCGAACACAACGCCGACGCCGGAGGATCCCTTAAACTGAATCGCGAACAGTCCGGTCAGAAGAGCGATGGTGATCGGCAGCACATAGGGCGCGAAAGTTGGCGTCGCGACATCGAGCCCTTCCACGGCTGACAGGACGCTGATCGCCGGCGTGATCATGCCGTCGCCTAATAGCAGCCCCGCGCCCAGCATTAGCAGCCATAGTAATGCCTGGGCTCCTGTGCTTTTATATTTGTGCAACAGACCGTAAAGGGCGAAAACGCCTCCTTCGCCATCATTCTCGGCGCGCAGGACCAGCACCGCATATTTGATCGTGACTACAAGCGTAATTGTCCATATGGCGAGCGAGATCGCGCCGCGCACGTTGTCTGGTGTCGGCGCCACCGCAGCGGGACCGAGAAAAATCTGATCAATCGCATAGAGCGGTGAGGTGCCGATGTCGCCAAAGACGACACCAAGCGCTCCAATTGTGAGGGCCGCTAGACTCCCGCGCGGAGCGTGCGTAGGCGCCTCGTCTGGCAAAACGACGCTGGCGGGGACTTCCGGAGAAAAGCTTGATTCGGTCATTAGCAAGTGTTTTAGACTCGATCGCGAGATTATGCAGCAGCCGTTTGAGGTCGGCGGAGTGGTGGCGGCTATGCGCTCGCTTTTTGGAAGCCGCGCCCGCTACGGCCTGTTATTGAGTTGAGTTTCCCAGCAAAACGCGGCGGGATCTGAGACTTCGTCGCAAATCGCAAATTATTCTGGGTCATCCCGGGTTCCGGGGTGATGAAGACGGACGCCGCGACAAGGAAGATGAGCGCTGCGTCGAAATGACTCGGCCTGGAGCGCTTTCGCGGAGCGTAATTGACTGAATCCATACGGCTCTCGACTGATTCGCGAGAGGTTGGAGCCATGAGTGTTCTGATCAATTTGTCGGCGCTGCTCGATGAGGCGAAATGTTTCGAACTTGTGCGTCAAACGCGCTGGCCGCAGGGCGTTCGCTGTCCCAAGTGCGGCGGTGAACATGTCGTGCGCAACGGCCGTGACGACACTCAGCCTCATCGCCAGCGCTATCTTTGCAACGATTGCCAGTTTCGTTTCGATGATCTCTCGGACACTGCGCTGGCTGGCCATCATCAGCCGCTGCGCGTTTGGATATGCCTGTATTTCATGGGGCTGAATCTCTCCAACCGACAAATCGCACAGGAGTTGAGCCTGAATGAAAATGACGTGCAGGAGATGACGACGCAGCTGCGCGAAGGGCTGACCGCCAAAACTCCGCCGGTCGTCTTGTCGGGCGAGGTCGAGATCGACGAGGTTTATGTCGTCGCCGGCCACAAGGGCAATCCCGCCGCCGTCGAAAAAAGGCCGCAAGGGCCGACGCAACAGATTGAAGGGCGCGCCCGGACGCGGAACGCTCGAAAAGGAAAAGCCGCCAATTCTCGGCATGATCCAGCGCGGCG
>PLZT01000346.1 GCA_003152255.1 Methylocystaceae bacterium
GTTTCTTGTCGCGCACCGCGAGGATCGGCGCGGCGATTGTCGCCTATTCGCTTGCCGGCGTGGTGGGCTGGCATCTCTACGACCTTGTCGCCCCGAATTATGCGGGCTGGCCCGATTTCATCGCCGGAAAATTCGCGCAAATGAGCGCGGCGCCGGTCGATCTCCTTCCCGTGACGCAGAAGATGGCGGCAGAGATTCAGGCCTTGCAGACAAAGGTGGAGGCGCTCGAAAAAGCCCGCAACGCGGACACGAAGTCCGCGCCGTCGCTCGAAGAGCTGAACCCGCGCATCGATGCCGCAAAAGCCGAGACCAACGCCGAGATCGGTGCTTTGTCCAGCCGCTTCCTGCTGTTTCAGCAGGAAGCGAATACGAAATTCGCCGAGATAAGCGCAGCGCGTCCGGCCGAGAAGCGCGACGCCGAACCGGTCGAGAGCAAGGCCCCACCCGTCCTCGAGAAAGGCCACAAACACGCCCGCAGACGGCGCGGCGACGCCTTCGATCCGTCGCTGTATCCAACCGCGCCAGGCGCTCCAAAACCGCTCGGCGCAGGCCTCGATCGTTTATGAAAAGCGTGGCCGTAACCATAATGTCGTTTCCGACGCGAAGTGATCGGAAAACCGGAACAGCGCTCATGGCATTCGCCTTGTGGCACCTGGATCCACGATCGCCAGACGCCCCGACAGGTCTGTGCCTGGGAAGCGACCAATGTCGAATTGCTGTTGCAGTCGGGCGTCGGTGTCGCCGAGAGTCCGCTTGGGGTCAACTTCGCCCGTGCCGGCGTTGATTTCGGCGAGGCAGGTTGCCCCTGGACTCCGGAAATTCGTCTGCGCGCCCCGCCAATCGCGTGGAGCGCCAGAACCAGCCGGCGGCACCCGAATGCGAACCGCCCCTTTTTCGGTCAGTCGGTCTTGACTTTTTGGCGCGAAATTCAAGAATTTTGGAACACGCGGGAACTCCCGCAATATAAGGCGAAAATGCGAATTTCGACTCTTTGCACGACGGCGGCAGCAACACGACGAGGGGGAGCGCGTCAGGGACTCAAAACCTCTCCTGATTACGCCTGAAAGTCATATGTGGACGGCGCTCCCTGGCAAGCACTTTTTTGGCGCTTTGAACGATTTGGTCGGCTGCGGTCATATGTCCGGCCTGTTGGTGCGGAGCATATATCCGCTGGCCCTGATGAAGTCCGACAACCGGGATCCCTATCAGCCAGGCGAGCTTTACGCTCATGACTTTCAGCAGGTTATTCCTGGTCTTCGGTGACGACCGTGTCGTTCATCACGTTTCGTTGCGCTTGCCAAACTCGAACCAGTAAACCTCCCATGTGAACCCGCCTTGCGGCGGCGAACGGCTTCCTTACGCCTTCGCAAACATCTCGGTGCGGAAGCATTCGCCGGTCTTCATCATCGCCCAGAGGATCCGGGCCAGCTTGTTGGCCAGCGCGACCGTAACCAGTCGCGCCGGCTTTTTCGCCAGCAGCGCGACAATCCAGTCGCGCAAGGCGCCTTTGCGTTTACCCACGACGTTGAGCAGCGAGGTCGCTCCCAAGACGAGCATCTTCCTTATGTATCGGTTGCCCTGCTTGGTTATGCTCCCGAGCGTCTGCTTGCCGCCGCTCGAGTTTTGCCTCGGCGAGAGGCCGAGCCAGGCCGCGAAATCTCGTCCCGATTTGAACACGCTCGGGTCCGGCACGCTGGCTGCGATCACCGAAGCGATCAGCTTCCCGATTCCGGGAACCTTGTCCAGCAACCGGCTCATCTCATTTTGCGCATGGGCGCTGGAGATTTCCTTCTCCAGATCGTCGATCGCTTTGTCGAGCCCCTCAAGAGCGTGAACCAGAACTTTGACGCTCGCCCTGGCGGCGTTCGGAAGCGTCGCATCACTTTCGGCCAGATCGAGCAACTCGTCGACGCGACCGATCCCCTTGGCGGCGACAATGCCGAATTCCGAAAGATGGCCGCGAAGCGCGTTGACGCTCATCGTCCGTTGCTTGATCAGCAGTTCGCGCGTCTTATGCAGCATCAGCGTCGCTTGCTGCTCCGCGCTCTTAATCGGCACAAAGCGCATTCCGGGCCGCGACATCGCTTCGCAGATTGCGTCCGCGTCGACGGCATCGTTCTTGCCGCGCTTGACATACGGCTTGGTGTAAGCCGGCGGCATCAGCAGCACTTCGTGTCCCATCGCCTTGAGTTCTCGCGCCCAATAATGCGCCGTGCCGCAGGCCTCCATGCCAATGAGGCAGGGTTCGATCTGCGAAAAGAACTCGTGCATCTTCGAGCGCTTCAATTTGCGCGTCACGGCGGGGCCGTTTTCGCTCTCAAGCGCATGAACCTGAAAATAGTTCTTGGCCAAATCGACGCCGATTCTGATAAACTTCTTCATGGGCGGTCTCCCTCTTTGTGGCGCTCCTGCGACCACGCCTTGGCACTATGATGCCGTTGAGGAGAGGCCGTCCACATCATCAGCCAGCTTCAACAGCCTATAAGGCATGGGCAAGGTTTTGATCGCGACAAAGGCGAGGCGCGGAATCATTTCGCCAAGGTCATATCTGCGGTTGAACCGATATTCGAACTCGGCGAGATAACGCGGCACATGTTTTTCCCGCACGGCGCGGTAGGTTCGAACCCGCGCGGCTTTGATGTTTCCGAGCGCTGTATTGACCCATTTGAACGCCGGCGTCTTGGCGGCTTGCGGGCCGGAGCCCGTGACGATCGTCGTGTGCTTGCATCCGGCCTCGGTCACGGCCGCGAAACATTTCAAGCCCGTCGGAGAAAGGTCAGTTGCAGGAAGCCCCAATTGCCGCCTAACTTACCCTCCCGACGGGCGGATAGGCCATGCAGGGAAGGCCCGCTGACCCATCCAGTACGCAGCGAGGCGTCGCCCATGTTCACCTCCATCGCCGGCCGATCGGTGATCGTCACCGGAGGCAGCCGGGGCATCGGCCGCGGTATCGCTCGCGTCTTTGCAGCCAAGGGGGCGCAGGTGCTGGTCGTCGGCCGTGATCTCGCGCAGGCCGAGGCGGCGGCCGCCGCGATCCGGGCGGAGGGAGGGTCCGCCAGCGGCTTTGCCGCCAATGTCGCCGACCCCGCCGATGTCGACCGGATGGCCGCCGCGGCGGTCGAGCGGCATGGCGGCATCGACATTCTCTGCGCCAACGCTGGCATCTTTCCGGCCGCCCGGCTTTTGGAGATAACGCTAGAGCATTGGAACGAGGTGCTGTCCACAAACCTCGCCGGCACCTTTCTTAGCGTGCGGGCCTGCACGCCGGCGCTGGCTAGTAGCGGCCGCGGCCGAATCGTAATCACCTCCTCTATCACCGGCCCGATCACAGGCTATCCCGGCTGGGCGCACTACGGAGCGAGCAAAGCCGGGCAACTTGGGTTCATGCGCACGGCGGCGCTGGAATTGACGCCGCACAGGATCACCATCAATGCGGTTATGCCGGGCAACGTGCGCACCGAGGGGCTGGATGGGCTGGGCGATGAGTATTTAGAGAAGATGACGGCCTCGGTGCCGCAACGCCGGCTCGGAAGTGTCGAGGATATTGCCTACGCCGCGCTGTTTTTCGCTAGTGACGAGGCCGGCTACATCACCGGCCAGACGCTGGTGATCGACGGCGGGCAGGTGTTGCCCGAGTCGCTGATGGCGCTGGAGGGGATGGGTGGCTGACGCGACCTCAATCGGCTGGCGGCGGCGAAGGCTGACCATCAGCGGTAGGATTTCGTATTAGCCAGCAGTGAAAATCACGGAGAACGAGAGTGAAGAGCATTTCGCACGATAACGGAGATTTTCACAAGATCGGGTATCGTGTGACCACCTTCTCCGTTACTTGGCGGCGACGACGGCCGTCGCGTCCACCTCGATCATCATGCCTGGCCATGCAAGCTGGCTGATATTCACGAAGGTATGCGCGGGCAAAACCGCGCCACTCATCGCTTCGGCAAAGCATTTATTGTAGTCTGGCCCATACCTCATGTCCGTGACGTAAGTTGTGACCTTGACTATGTCCGCCATCGTAGCCCTCTGCGTCGCCAGGATTTTCTTGATCCTGGCATACGCATATCGGCACTGCCCCAAAAAGTCGCCCTGATACAAGATGGTTCCGGAGGTCGCATCCTCGGACCCCATGCCGGCAAGGTAGATGGTCTTGGCGGGCCCGGTGACAGTGACCGCGTCGGCGAAGATGTTCTTGCTCCAGACGCCGAACGTGGTGTGTTTCTGGAAGGCATTGGTGGCGGCCTCTTCCTGCTTGGCCTGGCTAACCGTCGATATCGCGATAAAAGTTGATATTGCGATAAGACAAAAGGCAGCCAGAACCATCCTAAACGTTGGCATCGCCCCCCCCATATTGCATGAGCTCCGATCAGCGGCTCGACATTATGGAAATTTGTCTGCGGACGCCAGCTATGGCTGATTTTGGATGAAGGCGTGAATCAGGCGCGCCTCTTGCGCCTTAAGTGCAAATCTCAAACCTTTTGCAGCAACGTTTTAGCCTTGATTTCGTTGGGAG
>PLZT01000330.1 GCA_003152255.1 Methylocystaceae bacterium
GTTGCAGCACTATTTTCCGCCGTCGCTCGCGGTGATTTCCAACATCGCGAACGGGTGACGCGACTTCCTTCTCCCGCCCGCGGGAGAAGGCGGCCCTTGCGAAGCAAGGGTCGGATGAGGGCTGCGGGGAAGGACTCTACCAAGTCGCGGCATCCCTCATCCGTCACGCCTTCGGCGCGACACCTTCTCCCACAAGTGGGAGAAGGGAGCGCCCGCCGCACGCAGACAAACAACGGAGCATCCACCCATGACCACCGGCGATCTCGTCGCGCTTGGCGCTGTGAAGAACTGGCTCGGCGTCGCGACGGACGACGACGACGCGCTGCTCGCCGCGCTGATCACGCAGATCAGCCGGGGCATATATAATTACATCAACCGTTCCTTCGTGCTGCCGACCGAGGTGACCGAGGCTTACGACGGCACGGGGCGCGATCAGCTGTTGCTGCGCAACTGGCCAATCGGCGCGGTCTATTCCGTCGTCGTCGACGGCAATGCGATTCCGCCCGCGCCGATGATGGTCGCGAATGTCCATCCGACGCATGGCTATGTGCTGGAGCAAAGCGACGACGCGCCGCCCGGCGCGATGCAGCAATTGTTTTTGCGCGGGCCGCATGTGTTTCGCAAGGGCCGACAGAACATCGTCGTCTCCTATCGCGCCGGTTATGAGATCCTCGGCGAGGCGCGGGCGATTCCCTTGAGCGCGCCCTTCACGATCGACGCGCTCGCGCCCTATGGCGGATGGGCCGCGGACACCGGCGTCACTTACGCCGGCGGCGCGGCGATGAGCGCGGTCTCAAACGCGCCGGCGCAAGGGCAATATTCGGTCAGCGCTGGCGTTTCACATTCGCCGCCGCGGACGCGGGCGCCGCGGTCCTGTTGTTCTATGGCTATATCCCCGCCGATCTCGAACAATGCGCGCTCGAATGGGTCGCCGACCGCTACAAATACAAGGACCGCATCGGCATGACGAGCAAGAGTCTCGGCGGCCAGGAGACGGTCGCCTATCAGAACAAGGCGACGCCCGATTTCGTCGCGCAGTCGCTGATGAATTTCCGCAGGATCATCGCGAATTAACGCCGCCCCTTCCTTCTCCCGTGGAACGGGAGAAGGTGGCCCCGCTATAGGGCGTCTGAAAGGACGCCCGTCGCAAGCAACGGGCTATGGCGGGGTCGGATGAGGGTTCCGGGGAAGTTTCCACCAAGTCGCGGCGGCCCTCATCCGACCCTTGCTTCGCAAGGGCCACCTTCTCCCACGAGCGGGAGAAGGAGCGCCGCCCTTCGAATGAGAAGACTCGCCCATGCTCGACGTAGACATCGAAGGCGCGGCGGAGCTCGCCGCGCGCTTTGACGCCATGCCCGCCGCGATCCGCGCGGCGCTCAAGGACAAGATCGCCGATCTCGCCGATCGACTGGTCGACAAGATCAAGAACGACAAGCTCGGCGGCGAGGTTTTGCGCGCGCGCACGGGGGCGTTGCAGGGGTCGATAGGATCAAGCGTCGACGACGACGGGGCGAGCGTTTTTTCGGCGGGCGTCAAATACGCCTTCGCGCAGGAATACGGTTTTGACGGCGACGAGACGGTCGCCGCGCACGCCTGCGCGATCCGAGAGGCCTTCGGCAAGGCGATCGCCCCGAAGACGATTTTTCTGCGCGCCTTTTCGCGTCACGTGAACCTGCCCGAGCATGGTTTCATGCGCTCGGCGCTGGACGACATGCAAGACGAAATCGCGCGCGCGTTCAATGAGGCCGTCAGCGAAGGGTTGGACACATGAATGTCGCGCGTGAAGCCGTCATGGCGGCGCTGGTCGCCTTGTTGGAAGGCGTCGTGTTCTCGTCGCCGGTCAATGGCCAGACGGGATTCGTCTCGGTGTCGCGGCGTTTGAAGCTCTGGGCCGATGTGCCGAAATCGCAGCGCCCCGTGCTGTTCGTCAGCGAACATCGCGAGCAGCCGAACTATCAAAGCGAGGCGTTGCCGAGCAAGACCACGCTGAGCGTCGATCTCTTCATCTACATCGACGCCAGCGACAGAAACACCATTCCCGCGAGCGCGCTCAACACGATCATGGACGCGCTGGACGCCGCGCTGTTGGCGTCGCCGATGGCGAACAACCGCCAGACGCTCGGCGGCCTCGTCTCGCATTGCCGCGTCGACGGCGCGGTTTTGAAAGACCCCGGCGATCTCGACGGCGACGGCCTGCTGTGGGTTCCGCTGAAGATACTGGCGCTTTGAGACGCTCTCCCTTCTCCCGTGGAACGGGAGAAGGTGGCCCTTGGCGTTAGCCAAGGGTCGGATGAGGGGCGCCGGGAAGTTTCAACCAAGTCGCAACAACCCTCATCCGACCTCGCTGCGCGAGGCCACCTTCTCCCACGAGTGGGAGAAGGACGCGCCCATGATCGTAATTCCACGCTTTAAACTTAAGGAACCAAACCCATGTCCAACAACACTTCGCTCGCCTTCGGCTCCGGCGTCCTGATCGGCACGACGTCAGCCGGGCCCTTGCAATTTGGAACCTTGCAGGATGTGTCGGTCGACTTTTCCTTTTCGGTCAAGTCGCTGATGGGGCAATATCAGTTTCCGGTCGCGGTGGCGCGCGGCGCCGGCAAGATTTCGGGCAAGGCGAAATTCGCCAATATCGACGGTCCCGTCCTCAACACGATTTTCTTCGGCAATACGCCGGCGACGGGCGAGACGCTGTGGTCTTATAACGAAGGCGCGACTGTCGGGGCCGCCTCGCCCTACACCGCGACGGTGGCCAACGCCGCGAATTTCGACGAGAATCTCGGCGTCGCCTATGCGTCAAGCGGACTGCAACTGACGCCCGTCGCCAGCAGCCCGGCCGCCGGGCAATATAGCGTCGCCAGCGGCGTCTATACGTTCAGCTCCGCCGACGCCGGCAAGGCCGTGCTGATCACCTACAGCTATACGCAATCGGTCGCGGGCTCTAAGGCGGTGATCGCCAACAAGCTGATGGGCGTGGCGCCGACGTTTCAGATCGACTTTTACCAGACCAATCCCAATGTCGCCGGCGCGCAATGGTCGCTGCGGCTTTACAGCTGCATCTCGTCGAAACTCACGCTGGCGAGCAAGCTCGAAGACTTCACGATACCCGAAATGGATTTCGAAGCCTTCGCCAATGCGTCGAACAACATCGGCCAATTGAACACCGCGATTTAAGGCGCTCCCATGAATCCCGATCCCAACATCAATTGCGCCGGCGCGCCGGTGGTGACTCTGGCCGGGCGCGAATGCTTCGTGCCCGTGCTCGCCATGCGGCAGGCGCGCGTCGTCGTGCCGGCGCTGATGCGGCTCATGCCCGTATTGCAGGAAATGCAGAGCGGCCAGCCGGCGGCGATGGCGCGGCTTTCCGAGGAAAATTACGACGCGATCATCGCCGTCGTTCACGCCGCGTTGACGCGCGCCTATCCCGAACTGTCGCGCGAGATGTTTCTCGATTTGCCGGCGTCGACGCCCGAACTCGTCGCGGCGCTCGGCGTCGTCACGCGTCAGACCGGCTTCTTCCGGCCGGCCGATGCTTCGGGAGACGGTTTGGGGGAAACATTGGGGGAGACGGCGAGGCCTGCGACGGCTCCCCGAAATTCTTCGACCGGTTGATCGCCCATTACTGCCAATGTTCCGGCGAGCGATGGGACGACGCGCTGGAAGCGAGCCTGACCTTCCCGCGCCTGTTCGCGCGCCAAAACTATTGGCGCGAGTTCCCGCCGACGCATGTCTTGGTGCGCGCCATCGCGGTGGGGCTGGGGGTGTTCAAGCCGGCGCCGCCGCCAAGGGACGCGATGGCGACGTTGAGGGCTATGTTTCCGGAGGGGAAGATTTAGAGGGCCGCATCCATCGTCATTGCGAGCGAAGCGAAGCAATCCAGGGGGACTGCGTGGGCTCTGGATTGCTTCGCTTCGCTCGCAATGACGGCCCCGCGGCCCTAGCTCAATGTTTCAGCGCAAGGAATAGCGTCGCCGTCGTGACCACGAGATTCAATCCCGCCATCCACTTCAGCAGCCGAGAATCGGCGGCGATCCAGGCGAAACGGTTTTCATGCGCGCTCACGGGTGCGCGGTCCGCGCCAGCGCGATCACCGCGCCGAGGATGATCACCGTCTGAAAGCCAATCGTGCCGAACATCCATTTGATGATTTCGGATTTGGCGGACTCAATCTCGATTTTCAGATCGGCCTTGGTCGCAAGGTCATCGTGCAGCGCGTCGGCGATGGCGGAGGCGAAACCCTCCGCCTGCTCGGTGGTGAGATGGGCTTTTTCTTTTAGCGCTTGGGCGAATTTCAACGTGTCGAAGGCGATGGTCGTCATGGCTTTGGCTCCATCCCTCCAAATAGCACAGGTCCGCCCGTCGCGCACGTCTCGCTCGCGGCGCGCCTCAATCCGCGTGCTTCTTCACCCAGGCGACATAGCTGTCCATCCAGTTCTGCACGAACTGTCGGTTGGCGGGGCCGATCTCGCCATGCGCGTCGAACAGGCCCTCCTTCGCCTGGATGAAGGCCTCGGGCTGGCCGAGCGTCGGCGCGTCGAGATAGGCGAGGATGTTGCGCAAATGCTGCTGCGCCATCGCCGTGCCGATCGCCCCGACAGAGACGCCGATGACGCCGGCGCCCTTGCCCGCGAAGGCGTTGGCGCCATAGGGGCGAGACGCATTGTCGATCGCGTTCTTCAGCACGCCGGGAATCGAGCGATTATATTCCGGCGTCACGAACAGAACCCCCTTGGCGGCGCTGATCTCGCCCTTGAGCCGCTTTACCGACGCGGCCTGGTTCGCGTCGTCGTCCTGATTGTAGAGTGGAAGATCGCCGATTTGCGCCTGGTGGAGGGGAAACTCCGGCGGCGCCAGTTTGGCGAGGGCGTTCGCCAGCTTGCGGTTGTAGGAGTCGCGGCGAAGGCTGCCGACCAGCACGAGGATTGGATAAGGGCTCATATCAATCGTCTCCGAAATTCGAGAACGAGCCGACGCATCGAAAGTGTAAATATTGTTCGGCCGCGGCGAAAGGCCAGCCGTCGCTTCCCAGCGTTGCAAAAGTCCAAACCAAGAACATAAAATTCGCGCCAGTTCCGGCGCGGCTCAAATAGGGAAAAACCGTCCATGGCCGACGATGTGACGATCCGCTTTAGCGCCGACACCGACGATTTGGAGGACGGTCTCGCCAATGTGCGCGGCGCTGTCGGCTCGGTGACGCCGGACCTCAAAAAGCTCTCGGAAAGCGTCAGCGACGCCGCGCAAAAAACCGCGCCGGCGACGGCGGCCTTTTCGCGCATGTCGGTCGCCATCGGCGACGGCCTGACCGGCGCGCTGCGGCCGGCTTCCGCCGCCTTGGGCGCGCTCGGCGACGACGCCGGCGCCGCCAAGAAGCGCATCGACGACGAGATCAAGGCGCTGCAAGAATCGCTGGCGATCAAGAAGACGATTTTCGACGGCGAGGCGAAGCTCAAGAACATCAGCGAGGGCGAAAAGATCGCGTTCGTGAGGGCCGCGACGCAGGAGGAATACGAGGCGCAACGCGCCTTGCTGGAGCAGGAGCCGGGGCTCGCCGATCTGAGCGTCAAGCAAAAGGAGCAGGCGCTGAGCAAGATCGCGACGCTCGAAGCGACGCATCAAAAGCAGATGCTGCAACTCGCCTATCAGGCCGCCGAGGAGCAGGACAAAATCTGGCAGGGTCTCGCGAGCAAAATGGGCTCTTCGATGAGCTCCAGCATCATGGGGCTGTTGCAGCACACCACGACCTTTCGCGAAGGCGTGCGCCAAATGGCGGTGCAGGCGACGCAATATTTCGTCAATATGGGCGCGCAATGGGTCGCCAGTTTCGCGATGAACATAGCCAAGAACATCGCGACGCATGTGATGGGCGAACAGGCGATGACGGCGGCGACGCAACTCGGCGTTTCCGAACGCACGGCGAGCGAGGCGGCGGGAAGCGTCGCGGACCTCGCGGGCAAGGCAGCGGCGGTGATCAAGAGCATCATGGCGTCGTCAGCCGAGGCTTTCGCCGGCGTGTTCGGCTTCATGGCGCCGCTGTTGGGGCCGGCGGCGGCGGGTCCGGCGGCGGAGGCGCAGGCGACCGTGGCGGGCGCGGCCAGCATCGCCTCGTTCGACATCGGCGCCTGGAACATTCCGCAGGACCAGCTCGCGATGGTGCACAAGAACGAACTGGTGATGACCGCGAGTCAGGGCGACGCCTTCCGCAACCTCGTCAACAATGGCGGCGCGCGAAGCGACGCCGCGCCGAGCGTTCACGCGCCCGTGAATTTCCATGTCCACGCGCTCGACGCGCAGGGCGTCGCGAGCTTTTTGCAAGGCAACGGCCGCGAGATCATGAAGGCTGTCGGCCGCCACGTGCAGGACGGGTTGCACCTTGGCGTGCGGGGATTGAATCCGACGTGAGCGCTATCGGCCACGCGGCCCCGTCCTGGTCACGATATGGCCAAAGGAATGGCTGAATCGGCCAACGGAAAAGGGCGCGAGCGCATGATGGCCGCGGCCTCGAAACGTCGGATAGTCCACGTCCGTATCCAGAAGCGCCGACACGAGCGAAAGCCATAGTGGTTCGTCCGGCGATTCCTCTTGTATATCCGGCGGCGTCTCGCTCGCTATCCATGGAGACGCTTCGTCTTGACGGGAGCTGTATCGAAGCTTGCCGGTATTCCAATCCGCGCATACGAAAAAGTTCTTGCTCATATATCCGGCGCAGACAGCTCGCACTTTATTGTCGAGCGTGCGCGTGAAGGTGATGCTCATGCCATCGGGAGCGCCAAAAACGTAAGACGCGGATTTATCCAATACAGTCTCAACGCCGCCGTGCTTGACGGCCTGATCGATCAGCCTGTCCCATTGCGCGTCCTTTTCCGATTGCGAATTCGCGCAAAGGGCCGCGGACGAAACGGACAATAGGGCCACGAATGTAATGACGGAAAGTTTGAACATGCCAACCTCGCGGGCGTGAGAAACGCCCGAAGCCTATGCGGCGGGCATGGAAATACCAAGAGCCTCAGCCCCCAATCAGAGGCCTGCTTTCGTGGTCGCTCCAGCCACGCTCGCAACCGCTCGATTGGCGCGGGCGGCGCATGTGAGTAGTTTCCGCTTCTATCACCGCCATATCCCCGCGCGCTATGCTGCATCCGCCGCCAGTGTTCGAACACCCCGCGAGGGAACATTTACTTTTCTTTTGAGGAAACGCAAACGTGACACGACATTGGTGGCTTTGGGTCGTCTATCTGGCGATTTTTATCGTGGTGGGCGTGGGTCATTGCGTTTGGTTCGCGGCGACCCTCGATCCGGCGATCGGGTCGCGGTTCGGCGCCGTCTTGACTGCTTTAGGCGTCATCGTGACGGCGCAACCGTTCTTTCGCACCGGATTTAAAGACGCCGTTGATCGTCAGATGCCCGAGGGTGTGGTCGAAGCGGTAAGTCGTCCGCTTGCCGCCCAGCCTCTCGCGGGCCACTCGCCCGCGCATTTGCTCAAGCAACAGAGAGAAGCGCACAAGGTCGCGCGCCCTGGCGTCGTGCACGATGTCATAGCCGAACGGGTGATTGGCGTCGCGCTCATATTCTTTGGAGCACTCGCGCACGGCTATGGCGACTTGCCCTTGAAATGGCTGGGATTCGCGGGGAACTGACCTGACGACTCGCCGCTAGTTTTCGCAAGGGGCGCGGCGGCTTGCTTCCGCATGCGCGTTTCCGAGGCCGGACGCGGCATGCCCTTCCTTTGCTTCCTCGCCCCGTGTCTCTGGCGACCATTCGAGGCCCGCATGACCTTCCCCTATCTCTCCGCGATTAACCTCATCCCCGCGTCGGGCGAGTTCGTCTACGACACCATGGCGTATAGCGGCGAGCCGCCGGGCTCTTCGACCTTCACGCCGATCAACACCTATCACGCGCCCGGCGGAACGCGCACCGACGTGATGTATGCGCTCGATCAGTTGCAGGCGACGCTGCCCAATTGCGAGAGCGTCGCGCTGGTCGTGCAATGGCTGGGGAACTCGCTCGACGCCTCGACGTGCCAGGTCTATCCGGCGACGACCTATCTCCTTGACGGTGAGGTCGGCGCCTTCGAGCCGACGGCGGGTGGAACTGACTCATGGCGCGTCTCCGACGTGACGCTCGCGACATCCGGGCTCATTCCGATCAGCCGGCCCGACGGCGTTCACGCCGTTTACGGCGGCACGCCCTCCGATCAATCGGTCGTGCGCTGCATCGCGGAGCTTAAAGATCGCGGCTTCAAGGTCGCGCTCTATCTGATGATGAACATGGACGTGACCGGCAAGCCGTGGCGCGGCCTCGTGACCTATTCGCCCGATGTCTCCAGCGCCGCGACGACGGTCGTGAATAATTTTTTGGGAACCGCCGCGACCTCGCAATTCACGCGCGACTCGACCAATCTCACCGTGCATTATTCGGGCAATGTGCTCGACTTCACCTATCGCCGCTTCGCGCTGCATTACGCCAATCTCGCGGCGCTCGCGGGCGGCGTCAATCTCTTCGTGTTCGGCTCCGAGCTGCGCGGGCTCGAGGCGATACGGGGCCCCGCCTGGACGCCCGCCGGCGCGACGGACGGAAGCGGAAACGCGGTGTGGGATTATCCCTTCGTCGCCGGGCTCGTCACGCTCGCCAATGATTGCCGCTCGGTGTTCGACGCGGCGGGCTTCACCAAGAATCTCGCGGCGCGCGAAAACCTCATCACCTATTCCGCCGATTGGTCGCAATGGATGGGCGCGCAGCACGCCGGCGTGACGGGAATCTTTCCGCATCTCGACACGCTGTTCGCCTCAAGCAACATCGATTTCGTATCGATCGACAATTACATGCCGCTGTCGGACTGGACCACCGGCGACGGCGGCCTCGACGCGCGAAACTGGCGCCTGCCGCCGCCCACATCCTGGCCGCTCGCCAGTCCGACGACGCTCGGCTTTGGCCTCACCGGCGCGCCGGACGTTCATCGGATCGACTATCTGACCGCCAACATCGAGGGCGGCGAGAAATTTCATTACTGGTATGGCGACTACACATCCTCGATGACGCTCGATCCCAATGGAACGTTGCAATATGTGACCGCGCCGCAAGGCGATCGTCTCGCGCAGGCGCGCAATCCCTATTACGCCGGCCAGGAGCTGCTCGCCTTCAAGCAGATACGCTGGTGGTGGAACAACACGCATCAAGCCGTCTATGACGCCGACGACGGCGCGGGGACCGTCCCGCATGGTCCCCACACGCAATGGATTCCGCAATCGAAAAGCGTCGGCTTTCTCGAATATGGCTTTCCGACTTCGGATCGCTGCGGCAATGAAGAGAATGTGTTTTACGATCCGCGATCGATATCCGGCGGCGCGCCGTTCTGGTCGATCTGGAACGCCGCCAAAACCGCGCCGCTGATCGACGCGACGCTGGCGCTGACCGCGCTGCAAGCCTTTTGGCAATATTGGACGACGCCCGGCAATAATGAAACATCCTCCGCCGGCGTGCGGATGATCGCCGATGATCTGATGTTCGCGTGGTGCTGGGACGCGCGGCCTTTGCCTGAGTTTCCGCTGCGCACCGATATTTGGTCGGACGGCGCGGATTGGGCGAACGGCCATTGGCTCAACGGCAAGCTGCCGTCGCTGCCGCCGCAAGCGCCCTCAAGCGCGCCGAGCTTCGGGCCGTTCGCGAGCTTTCCGACTGTGATCGGGCAGGGCTGGTCGAGCAAGGTGACGCCCAGGTTCGCGACGCTGGAGCACGGGCGCGCCTCGGGCAAATCCGCGCGGCGCATGAAGATGCGCTGGCCGCTTTACGAGATCGAACTGACCTATGATTTTTTGCGTGGCGACGCGGCGACGCAAGAACTGCAAAACATCCTCGGCTTCTTCGAGAACATGCAGGGACAGGCGCAACCCTTCTGGCTCGCGCCGCCGGGGCTCTCCGCGCTGACGAACCAAATGATCGGAACCGGCGACGGCGCGACGACGGTGTTTCCAATGCAACGCGCGACCGGGGCGTTCACGGAGCCGCTCGCGGGCGTGTCGAGCCTGACGGCGGTCCGCGTAAACGGCGTGGCGCTGGCGTCGAACGCGTGGAGTCTCTCGCCCGGCTACGAGCCCAGCCTCACGCTTGCGAGCGCGCCGGCGATCGGCGCGAGCGTCAATGTGGACGGCGCGGCCCTGTGGCTGTGCCGGTTCAAAGACGACGCGCTCGACTTCGAGCAATTCGCCTGCAACTTGTTTCGACTGAAGAGCGTGAAGCTGGTGACGGTGAAACCGTGACGCCACTTCTTCCTTCTCCCGCCCGCGGGAGAAGGTGGCCCCACGTAGTGGGGTCGGATGAGGGCCGCCGCGACTTGGTTGACTCTCTCCCTTGAACCCTCATCCGACCTCGCTTCGCGAGGCCACCTTCTCCCACAAGTGGGAGAAGGGAGGGCGCTGACGAATTGTGAGGCCACATGACTCTTCCCATATTCCCCACTCTTGCCGGCCAGACCTTCGCGACCAAGAGCCCGATCACCGCGACCAATGTCGCCGAGCATGACTCGGGGCGCACGGTTCGCACGGCGCTGTATCGGGTGCTTTACGAATTCGAGGTCGGCTTCGAGGCGCTCGCTTCGGACGCGGCGTGCAACCCCGGTCTCGGCGCGCAATCCTTGCAGTCGGTGATGGGGCTATATCTGCAATGCGGCGGCTCGTATGGCGCGTTTCTCTATGTTGACCCGAACGACAACGCCGCGACCAATCAGACGATCGCGACCGGCGACGGCGCGACGACGCAATTTACTTTCGTTCGCTCGATCGGCGCGGGATTGGACTCTGACTTTTACGTTACCGGCGTTACGAGCGTCGCGGTCAATGGCGTCGCCGTCTCGAACTGGTCGCTCATCGCGCCGAACCTGCTTTCCTTCGGCGCCCCGCCTTTGAGCGGGGCGACGATCACGGCCTCCTTCGCCTATGCTTTCGTGTGCCGCTTTCTCGAAGACAGCCAGGATTTCGAGAACTTCATGCAAAATCTCTGGGCGGCGAAAAGCGTCAAATTTCGGAGCACGCGGCAATGAAGACGGCTTCCTCGACGCTCATCAATTTCCTGACCGCCGCGCGCGCCAGCCCCGACATTCAAATCGCCTTCGCGGATTGCTATACATTCGCGCTGACGGGCGGAGCGACGCTGACCTACACCAACGCCGACGTTCCCATTGTTTACGCGGGCAAGCAGTTTCTCGCCAATGGCCCGCTGGTTTCCGCCCTAAAATATCGCGCCGCGACCGGGCTCAACGTCGACCGCCAGGAGATCACCATCGCCGCGCGGCCCGGCGATCTAACGAGCGGCGCGGCGTTTCTCGTCGCATTGCGCGACGGCGCCTTCGACGGCGCGATGGTCCAGCGCGACCGCGTGTTCTTTTCCGATTTCCTGGGCGGGACGCTGGTCGATGGCGTGACGCTGTTCTACGGCCGCGTCTCGACGGTGGACGAAGTGGGCCGCACCAGGGCGAAGCTCACCGTCGCCAACGAGCTTGTGCTGCTCGACATCGACATGCCCCGCAACATCTTCGCGCCGACCTGTCTGCACACGCTGTTCGATCTCGGCTGCGGCCTGCCGGCGGGGGCATTTTCAACCAACGGCGTCGTCGGCGCGGCGTCGACGACAAGCCTCGTCAATTTTTCCGGAGCGCTCGCGGCGCATCTGCAGGGGAAGATCGTTTTCAGCTCCGGCGCCGACGCGGGCGTCGTCGCGACGGTCAAATATGTCGTGGCGGGAACGTCGCTGACGCTGATGTATCCGTTGCCGGAGCCGCCCGCGGCGGGCGACGCGATCACCGTCTATCAGGGCTGCGACCACACGATGGGCACATGTGGGACGAAGTTCGACAACCTCGCGAATTTCCGCGCGTTCCCGTTTGTTCCGCCGCCGCAGATGGCGATGTGAGGCCACATTTCCTTCTCCCGTCTACGGGAGAAGGTGGCCTCGCGCAGCGAGGTCGGATGAGGGTCGCCCCGGCTGGGTTGACTCCGTCCCATGAACCCTCATCCGACCCGGCTGCGCCGGGCCACCTTCTCCCACGAGTGGGAGAAGGGATCGCCACCGCCGAACGGAATCCCCAACCATGCGTGAAAAAATCATCGCCGAGGCGCGGTCGTGGATCGGCACGCCTTATCACAATTGCGCCGACATCAAGGGCGTCGGCGTCGATTGCGGCATGTTGCTGGTGCGCGTCTTCGTCGATCTTGGGCTGGTGGAGCCGTTCGATCCGCGTCCCTATACGCATGACTGGCACATGCACCGCGACGAAGAGCGTTACCTCAACCTCGTGCTGCCGCGCGCGCGCAAGACTTCATCGCCGCGTCCCGGCGACGTGATGCTGTTTCGCGTCGGGCGCTCCTATAGCCATGGCGGGCTGATCTCTCGCCTCGATCCGTTGACGATCATTCACGCCTCGCTGCCGTCGCGGGTCGTTCTTGAAGAAGCCGTGGAGCGCAACGCCATGATGGCCGAGCGCGTGGCGACGGCGCTTTACGCCAGCGTCGTGGAGGGGTTGCAATGAGCTTTCTCGCCGCCAAAAAAGCCTCGCCGCAGACCGCCGCGATCTGGCCGGCCTATACCGGGCTGCAACTGCAAACCGCGACCAACACGCTGCCGATTCCTCTCGTGTGGGGAATGAGCAAGCTCGCCGTGAACGTGTTTTTTTACGCCAATTTCCGGGCGGTTCCGGTGTACACGCCGCAGCAATCGGCGGGCAAGGGCTCGATCTTCGGCGGCGGCGGGGGCGGCGTCACCTGGAGTCTTTCCGGGTGGAATTATTCCGCCGATCTGATGATGGGGCTGTGCGAGGGACCGATCGTCGGCGTCAATCAAGTCTGGCAGAGCCAATCGACTTATGGCGCGCAATTCACGACGACGGGTGGCGTCGTATCGGGCGGCGGCTCGGGGCTTTCATCGCTCGGACTCACGCTGTTCGACGGCGCGCCGAACCAGGCTCCCTGGGGCTATCTCGCCGCGAATTATTCGAGCCAAAGCCTCGCCTATCCCGGCACGGCCTATGTCTGCGCGGCGAATTTCGGCCTCGGCGCCTCGGCCAGCATCGGCACGCTGAACCTCGAGGTTCAGGGCCCGCTCTACGGCACGGGCGCGAACGGACTCGACGCCGATCCGGCGCAAGTGGTCGCCGATTTTCTGCTCAATCCGCAATATGGCGTCGGCTTTCCCGGCGCCAATATCGACGCGACGACGCTCTATGGTTCGAGCGGCGCGTCGCTGCAAAATTATTGCCGCGCGATGGGGCTGTGCTTCAGTCCGACGCTTAACCAGACCGAAACGGCGTCGAGCGTGTTGACGCGATGGCTGCAATTGCTGAACGTCGCGGCGGTGTGGTCGGGCGACCGGCTGCGCTTCATTCCCTATGGCGATGAGAGCGTCACCGGCAATGGCGCGACCTTCGTTCCCAACATGACGCCTGCCTATGCGCTCACCGACGCCGATCTCGTCTACACGCCGGGCGACGATCCGATCAAGGTCTCGCGCGTCGATCCCTTCACGCTGCCCAACATGCAATGGATCGAGGCGCTCAACCGCACGGGAATAAGCACGGGGCCGACCGGCCCTTCGAACATATTGGCGCCGCAGGGCTTGCCGGAATATCAGGCGACGCCGGTGTCGGCGCGCGATCAGGCGATGATCGAACAATATGGCCTGCGCGTGGGATCGACGATCACCGCGCATGAGATTTGCGACCTCAATGTCGCGTCGGTGGTCGCGCAGACTATTTTGCAACGCGGGCTCTATGTGCGCGCCAGTTTCAAATTCGCGCTGTCCTGGGAGTTTTGTCTGCTCGATCCGATGGACATTGTGAGTCTGACCGAGGCCAATCTCGGCTTGAGCAATTATCCCGTCCGCATCGTCAGCATCGAGGAAGACGACAGCGGCAAGTTGAGCGTGACGGCGGAGGAAATGCCGCAGGGCGTCGCGACGCCGGCCGCCAACCCAACCGGCGCCAGCGGCGGCGGCTCGATCAACGCCGGCGTGGTCGCCGATTCCGTCAACACGCCGCTGATCTTCGAGCCGCCGCCTGGCCTGACCGGCAACACGGCCGAAATCTGGCTCGGCGCCTCGGGTGGCTCCAGCGGCGCCGCCGATCCCAATTGGGGCGGCGCGCTGGTCTGGGCTTCGCTCGACAATCTCACCTTCCAAAAAATCACGACGATCACCGCGCCGCTGCGCCAGGGTTTTCTGACCGCCCCGCTGCTGATGGCGACGGGCTATGACACGGCGGATGCGTTGAGCGTCGATCTGACGGAAAGCGCCGGCGCACTGACGACGGCGACGCAGGCGGCGGCGCAGGCCGGGCAGACGCTTTGTCTCGTCGACGGCGAACTCCTGGGCTTCGCCAGCGCGACGCTGACAGCGGCCTATAAATACAATCTCACGGTTCTTCCGCGCGGGATGTACGGAACAACAGCGGCGGCGCATTCCACGGCAGCGCCCTTCGCGCGGCTCGACGGCGCGGTGGCGCGATATGCGCTCCCCGCCAATTTCATCGGCCAGACGGTCTATCTCAAGTTCCAGAGCTTTAACGTCTTTGGCGGTGGCCTCGAGGATTTGTCGAACTGCGCGGTTTACACCTATGTCCCGAGCGGCGCCGGCGCGGTCGGCCCGGTCACGACATCGCTGGAGCTTGGACAGGATCAGGACTGGGGGCTCGCCAGCGCGCCGGTTGGGGTTTCCGACGATTGGGGCACGGCGAGCGGGGCCGTCTCCGCGAGGGTTGATCTGGGGAAAGTGAGCGGGTGACGTTGCCCGCTCCCGTAAAAACTGTTACGGCCTCGCGCGATCCATGCACTCGCCCACGAGGTCCGAACCCATGAACGACACCGCCCCGACGCGCGCCGATTTCGCGGTTATCGAGCGCTCGGACGCGCGCTGGGCGCGGCTGCGCGAATTGATCGAGCTTCACTCGCTCAAAAGAGGCGATTTCACGCTCTCCTCGGGCGGCAAAAGCAGCTATTTGTTCCAGTTGCGGCAGACGACGATGCTGCCCGAGGGCGCGAAGATTCTCGGCGATGTCATCGTCGATTTCATGCGGCATCACGGTTTGCGCTGCGTCGGCGGCCTCGCGGTCGGAGCCGTGCCGATGGTTGCGGCCGTGTCGGTGATGAGCTTCATCAAGGCGTTTCCCGTCGACGCTTTTTTCGTGCGCAAGGAAGCCAAGGCGCATGGCGCGCTGGAGCGCATCGACGGCTTCGTCTCCGAAGGCGAGGAAGCGCTGCTGATCGACGACGTGGCGACATCCGGCAATTCGATCATCAAGTCGATGGAGGGGTTGTGCGTGGAGCATCCAAGCAGCTCCGCCCGCAAGGCGCTTGTCGTAATCGATCGAGAGGAAGGCGCGCGGCAGAATCTCGCGCGCCACGGAATTGAACTCTATTCGATTTTTACGCGGCGCGATTTTAACATCTGACGGCGCCGTCGCCGAAGCAGCCGCGTAACATAGCCCGCCGTCGCTAAGCGAACCGGCGGGCATTCTTTTGCCTAACGGGCGGGCGCGGCCAAACTCGTCATTGCGAGGAACCATAGGGCGTTCGAAGGACGCCCGTCCACGGGACGGGCTATGGTGACGAAGCAATCCAGGAGTCGCGCGTGACTCCGCGGATTGCTTCGCTTCGCTCGCAATGACGACTGCCGTTTCCACCAATTACACCCCCCACAAGGAGCGCGCTCTTATGAGCACACAGGTTCAATTGCGGCGCGACACAGCCGCTAATGTCGCCGCCTTCACCGGCGCGCAGGGCGAGGTTGTCGTCGACACCACCAACAACCGCCTCGTCGTGCAGGACGGCGCGACCGCCGGCGGCTTCGCCGCGGCGAAGCTGTCGGAGGTGTTGACGATCAGCGCCGCGACCTTGCTGGCGCAGGCCGCGCACGGCGGCGGCATAACGCTTGGCTGTCTGGAGCAGCTCGTGACGCTCGCGGGGGCGACGACGAGTTCGACCGCGCAGATTCCGAATGGCGCGATCGTGCTCGCGGTTTCGAACCGGGTCGTCACCGCGATCACCGGAGCGACCTCATATAGTTGCGGCGTCGCCGGCAACGCCTCGCAGTTCGGCGCTTCGCTCGGCGTGAGCGCGGGCTCCACCAATCTTGGGCTGATCGGCCCCAATCCCTTCTACGCGGCGACCTCCGTGCTCTACACGGCGGCGGGCGGAAGTTTCACCGGCGGCACGGTGCGCATGACGATCCACTATCTGCTGCCGAACGTCGCGACGGCGTAGCGCGCCGCTTTAGAGCAAGCTCCGATAAGAGCCTGCTCCAATGCTTTGATTTTGAGTGATTTCTTATCGTCGAACGATTCCGTTCGAACGGAAAGCGCTCTAGCGCCGCGAACAATTCCACAAGATCGAGCGATTTCGACGCGCCGGGTTCTCCCGGCGTGGTCGCGAGCGCGCGTACAACCAGGAGAGCAGCACATGCAATGGAAGAACCCGGACGGCTCAATTACCGAAGGCGTCGTCATCGAAGATGGCAACGGCAATAAAATCACATCATTTTCAGGCAGCGGAGGTGGAACTGTGACACAGGGTTCAGCGGGTTCGGCGGACGCGCCCTGGTATGTCGCGCCGGGAACAGGCGTCACCTGGACGCTTGGCGGCGCATTGCCGGCCTTCGCGGCGACGCCGACCTTCAACATCGGCACGGCGCCGACGCTCGCCGTGAATTGGTCCGGGCAGAGCGTCGCGGCGACGCAGAGCGGGACCTGGAACATCGGCAGCGTCGCGAGCCTTCCCGCGCTCGCCGCCGGGTCGAACACCATCGGCAATGTCGGCGTCAACAATAACCCGGTCGGCTCCGGCGGATTCGCCACGTCGCAGGCCTCGATCGGAACCACGGCCGCGCAAATCGTCGCGGCGCGAACGGGCGTGGCGGGCACGGGCCGTATAGCCGCGACGCTCTACAACGCGGGCTCGGCGACGGTCTATTTCGGCGCCAGCGGCGTCACCACGACGACGGGAATGCTGCTTCCCCCGGGCGCTTCGGCGACCATCAACACGCAGGCCGCGATCTACGGAATCGCCGCCAGCGGAACCCAAATCATCGGCGTCATGGAGACCTTCTAATGCGTACGAAACTCCTCCTCACGAATATCCTTCTCGCTCTGGCGCTCCCACTCGCTCCGACGGGGGCGCGCGCGGACTCCGTAACCGGCGCGGGCAATATCACGATAGGCTCGGCGCCAACCAACGCGACGGGCCTGCTTTACGGCGACGGCGCGCATGTGCAATCGCTGCCGGGAACCTACGCGGCGGGCTCCGGCTATATCGGCAACATCTTCACCCTCGGCAATAATTACGATCTGGCGCTGCAAAGCGACGGCAGCAAGAGCACCGCGCCGTTGACCGTCTCTATTACGAGCACGGCCTACAATTACAATAATCAGGCTGAGTTCTATGCTGTCGGCGGGAACGGCATAAATTACCTCTCCACCTACATCAACAGCGCCGGCGTTTACACCTCGCTCGCGATGATCGCGTCTGGGCATACAAACTACGGCCCCGGCCAAGGGCGGCAAATCGTTCTGCCGACCGTCTATATCCCGTCGATGTTCGCCGGGTGGCCCGACATCATTGGCCCCACCTATCTCTCGCGCGACGGCTTCGCGTCCCCTGGGGCGTTCGCGTTTTTGGGGCTCAACGCCGCCGGCGTCGCGACCATCGCCCTCGACGCCCAATACTCGCAGTTCGTTCTCGGCAATCAGACGGTCGGCTCGGGACAGGTCTTTGTCGGCGACACGTTCCTTTCCCGCGCGGCGGCGGCCAACTGGCGCTTCGGCGGCGCCGACGCGGCGTCGCCCGTCGCGCAGACGATCAGCTTTCAGAACGTGCTCGCGGGCACGAGCAACACCGCAGGCGTCAACACGACGTTTCAAGCCTCCGCCGGCACGGGAACGGGCGTTGGCGGAAAATTCCTGTTTCAAACCGCGCTGCCGGGTTCGTCGGGAACGACGCAAAACGGCTTCTCGACCGCGCTGACGATCGACGGCGCCGCCGGCCTGACGATCGGCTCCATGAGCAGCGGCAGCGTCTCGCAGCTTTTCTTCACGCCGAATAGCGGCGCCGGCGTCGGCCTTGGCATGAACAACGGCGGCTCGATGCTGCTGACGCTCAACTCCACCGGCGGCCAAATCGGCGGCGTGTGGGGCAGCGGCTTCGTCGTCCCCAATAACGAGTGCTACGCCTTCGCGAATTCCTCCAGCACGGTGACGGGGGGCGGAGCTATTTCGCTTTGCATGGTCTCGACGTCGGTGCTCAATCTGACGGCAGGCTACTCCGGCTCGACTAGCGGCTCCCTGGCGGCGACCTCGTTTATCACGCCTCCACTGACGTATTCGACGTTGCCTTCGGGAATCGCCGGGGCGACCGCTTTCATCACGGACGCCGCCGCGTCGACGTATGGCGCGACTGTTTCCGCTGGCGGCGGCTCGAACAAGGTGCACGTCCTTTACAACGGCTCCAACTGGGTCGTCGACTAAGCGCCAACATTCGCGACGGCCTGTTCGACAAGAGGCCGCCGCGAACATATCCCCCAAAGCAGCTCTCGAAAATCTGGAGAACAATGTGAAGATCGTCGCCTACGCCCTCGTCACGCTGTTCGCCCTCGCGGGCGCGGCTTTCGCGGAACCCATGAAGCTCACCGTCAATCAGGCGTTTTCGGTCTCGATCGGCATAGAACAGCTCAATAAGGGCGCGACGCAAATCATCAAGGACGGCGCGAAGGAAACGCAGGCGCAGACACCCTTCGCCTTCGGCCCCGGCTTTCGCGTCGCGCTCGCCGTCGACGCCTCGCATATCAGCGACGCGATTGGCCCGGCGCAACGAGCGCTTAAAGCAGCGCGCGAAAAGCTGGCCTCCGCCGGCGGCGAACTCGACGCCGAGGCGCGCAAGGCGCTTGACGCCGAGGCCGAAAAGATCGGCGCGCAGATTCTGGAAATCGACCTCGCGCCGATCACCGAGGATCAACTCGCGCTCGACAAGAACCCCGGCATTTCGACGGCGACGATCCAGGCGCTGCTGCCGATTTTCAAACATTAGCGCGCGTATCATTCGAACGGAATCGTTCGAACGATAAGAAATCGCGCTGTCAACTTTTGCGGAACAATCCCTGGGAAAGCCGAGTTTCTCCACCGTCATGCGTTCGTCGAACGCATGACGGCGGGGCCCGCGCTTTTCTGGTCCGCGGCTCGCCGTCGCGGCGATCGTCGCGCGGGCGCCGGCCCCTCGGAGGTGCAAGCGATGATCTCTTGCGACGCGAACGAGACCCTGGGCTTGTGCCTATTCGCCGCTTGCGCGCTGGCGATATTGTTGATTCGCGATTGGGCGCTGCGCGATCCGGAACAGCCGCGTCCAGTCGACATCGCCAATCGTTCGACCTGGCGGCGTCCGCGCCGCGCGTTCGCCGAGCGCGTCGCGATGCAATTTGGCTATTTCATGCTGACCGCGGCGAGCGCTGGCGTCGTGTTGCGCTGGCTCCGCGTGTTCTAGCGGCGAAGCGAAAACAAGACCCGCGGCCGCGCGCGCCGCCATCCCCATAATTTGCTCATACGGAAAGGAGTCCTCATGGCCTCGTTCTATTCCGACGTGCTGACCAAATCGCCGGCGTTTCATTCGATCGATATTCAGAAATCGACCGAGTTGCTGGAGCCCGGCACGCGCGCGGCGGTAGCGAAGCTGATCGCCGAAGCTTTGAGCCACGACCACCATCTCGTCGTGCTCGAGACCTTCCGCTCCTCGCGCCGTCAGTTGCAACTGTTCAATCAACACGCGACCGAACTGCGCAACGTCGGTTGTCACGGCTATGGCGTCGCCTGCGATCTCGGCATCACCGGGCCATCGGGCGCCGTCGACTGGAAGGCCGATTACGCGCTGTTGCAGGCGCTCGCCAGAAAGCACGGTCTGATCTGGGGCGGCGATTGGGGAACGCCGAAGTGTCGGCATTCCTTCCATGACAACGATCACGTGCAGCGCGTGCCGGTGTTTCGTCAAGCGGAACTCTTCGCCGGGGATTTCTATCCGGCGACGAACTACGACCCTTATGTCGACATGCAAGAGCACGGCGTCGCGGGGGTTGAAGTCTGATGGCCCTCGATCAAGCGCAATACTTCGCCAACGCGCGGGCGATCTACGCATCGTGAAACGCCGCGCGGCTCCCCGCCGCCGCGTCCACCAACCACTTCCGCGGCTAACGACCGTCGCCGCCGACCCTTCGCGGGCCGGCGGTTTTTTTCAACCGAAGGACATCCCATGACCAAGGAAAACCACGCTTCAATCTGGCGTTTCGCCAATTCCGACATCGCCTGTCTCGCGCTTGGAATCCTTCTTGGCGCGCTGGCGGCGTTCGCCCCGATCAATGCCCGCGCGGCCGATTTGCCCTCCGCGAAAGTCGCGCCGGCGCCGCTGCTCATTCCCGCGACTTCCTGGACCGGACTCTATTTCGGCGTTTCCGGCGGCTACGCCTTCGACTCTTCGCCGAACATGAATCTGGAGGCGTACAACAGCGGTGTTGGAACCACGTTTCAGCCTTACGCCTATGCGTCCGGCGCGAGCGCTTCTCTCAGCAACCGCGCTTTCGTCTTCAGCCCGAACATCGGCGCCAATTATCAGGCGGGAAGCTGGGTGCTCGGCGCCGAGGCTTCGCTCGATCTGCCGGTGGGCGGCGATACGCGCGCCGTGACTTTCGCGGCGCCGGGGCTCGGGATCGCGCCCTCCGTCGCGCAGCTCGGCGCGGGTTGGACCACGCGCGTCGATGGAACCGCCAAGGTCGGCTGGCTGCTGACGCCGCAGATGCAGGCTTATATCGGCGGCGGACCGTCGCTGCTGAAGACGGATTCCTCCGTTTACGCGGGTTCGCCGCAGGCCGTCGCGAGCGGCTATGGAACGCAGGGACCGAGCTTCGTCGGCTGGCACGCCAAGGGCGGCGTCGAATGGATGTTCATTCCCGGCTGGTCCGCCAAGCTCGAATACGACCACGCCGATTGGGGTTCGCACACCGTGTCGGGCGCCGGTCTGCTCTATGGCGCGACGCCGGCGGCAATCTCGGCGCAGCAGTCGCAGTTCCTGGGAACCAAGCGCTTCACCGAGGAAAGCGTGCGCGTCGGCCTCGCCTATCACACCAATTTCTTTGGCGGGAACAACGGCCTGTTCTTTCTGCCGACGGGCAATGCCGGCGCCGATCTCGCGACGTTCAACAGCAATGTTCAGACGACGATCGGCAACGTCAATAGCGCGATCCAGAGCCACCCGCCCGCGCAAGGTATTGTCGGTTCGGCCATCGGCAAGGCCGGGCTCTAACCCTATTCCAAACCTCGCGCGAAAATTTTCGCGCGAGGGCTTTTTAGCGAGAGGGCCAGCAATGAAACTTCCCACCATCGATCCGACGACGGGCCTCGTCATCAGCGGCGCCGTCGGCGTGCTCGACGCCATCGCCAAGGGCACGCTGGCTTTGCCGGATTACGTGCCCGCCGCCGCGACCCACGCGATTCAGCAGACCGACGGCTTCATCGTCGGCGTGTTCGTGCTCGCCGTCGCGCCGCTCATCAGCGCGTTCTCCTCGGACAGGCCGGGGCCGCTGGCGCCCGCCTCCAAGCCCTAACGAAGCGGAGCGCGCGAAAATGCCGACGCCAGACTGTTTCCGCGACATCGGCGCGATTGGCGCGCGTCTCGACGAGATCGAAAAGGCGCGCATCGAGCGCGACCACGCGGCGCAAATCGCGCAAAGCCAGCGCGAGGCGCGCATAGACGCGCAGTTGCGCGCGTTGAGCCACAAAATGGACGCGATCAACGCCGAACGGCAACAACTTGTCGGCGTTATCTGGGCGCTGCGGATATTATTCGGCGGCGTCGGCGCCGCGGCGCTCTATCTTTTGAGCAACGGCGTCCCGTCCTGGCTCAAGAACGCGGTGCGGTAGGATTGGTTTCGCGTTTTGCTTTCGCCCCGCTGGCCGCAATGCTGGCGGGGCTTTTTTGCGTTTTAGGCGACCCTCCCTTCTCCCACTTGTGGGAGAAGGTGGCCCTTGCGAAGCAAGGGTCGGATGAGGGTTCGCGGGGACAATTGCCGCCGTCATTCGCTCAGCTCGCTATTGCTGCATTGTCTACTCAATAAATCGAAAGTCCTTGGTGAACATATGGGAAAATTGAGGTCGCCCCGCCAAGTCGCGACAACCCTCATCCGACCCCGCTTCGCGGGGCCACCTTCTCCCACGAGTGGGAGAAGG